>JAAUTJ010000032.1 GCA_012031475.1 Leptolyngbyaceae cyanobacterium SM1_3_5
TATTCTCAAGTTAGAAGAACTCGCTATTCTGAGCGTGAATGGACGGAGCAGATTAATTCACGAATCTCTGAAATCAAACAGCAAATCGATCGAAAGCTCTTGCCGTCCATTAAGGATTCGCTTAGTCGAGAAAGAAGTAAGACTAGAGACCTAACTTCTTTGAAGATTTTGGAAAACATTGATAACTTTAAATTGAGATTCGACGTTCCTTCTCAGGACAGCTTGTTTGCTGAAGTTAATTTTCTTCCGACAAGTCTTCTACACAGTCAAGCACAAAGTTTGCAGTCAGCAGTGGATACACAACTCTCTAACCATCATGGCACTCTTCGCAATTCTATAGCGAAATTGAAGCAGTTGCTACTCGATAAGTATCCGTTAAAAGATCATCAATCAGCTCTCAACTCGGCTATTGGTGATTTAATCCATGATTTCGATGAATATTTTGAGATCATAACTGTCTACCGCAGTGGTTTATTTGCATTGAAGGTTAAAGAGGCAATTTCAAAACTGGGGCTTGGATACCGCATGGATGAGTTAGAGTCTAATGAGCTTACTGATATCCAGAAAGCAGTAATCAAGCAAAATGCTCAAGAGCATATCTTCCCTGGAGCTTCTCAAGCTCTTCTGGCTCTTTTGAAAAATTCACTGATCTACAAGTGCGCCTTGACCACCTTCAGAAAAAGCTTGATGCAATCCCCAAAAGAGCCGCTTCTAATTCTGATGAATTAGAGGATTGGCGGCAGTCTCAAGTGTCGCTTATTCAGAACGAGCTAGCCTCTGAAGTGCAGTCTAACGTTGATAGACTGCAAAGCGATCTAAATAGTGAGGTTGGAAATTTATTAGCTAGATTTGTTCGTGATTGGGAGAGCGAAGTTGACACTATGAAGACTGAAAGAAGCAAGCGTATTAAAGGAATGATAGTCATGTCAGTCATAATCGGTATTTCAGTAGGTTTGATATATGTTTTCGGAATCAACCAAACGTTGCCGAATAACGCATTCGTTGTTCTATTGTTTTCAGTAATTGGAAATTTTATAAGTGGCAGCATAACCTACGTAATCTTCAAGTTGACTGACAGATTTCCAAGGAATATCAGAACTAAAGAGAGCTTACTTCTCAATCGATTTCAAGCTGAGCATACAAAGCTTATTGATGGAGCAGCAGAAAACCTTGAAAAGTTAGCCAATCCTAACTACCAACTTATTTCTAGCTTCTGGCACTCTATCTTACTTGATAAACCTTTGAAATTACGGGCTGTAGAAAATGAGGAAAATTATCAGAATTTTAGAAACTTAGTTCAAGAATATAGTTCACTTCGCCAGGAGTATTCAAGCACTATTCTTCGTGCTACATCCTCAGTATCTAAGTATTTCTCAGATACTGAAGGCAATCTGCAAAGGCTTAATGAGTTTTTAGGCCAACTGCAAGAAACATCGATCAAGCCCTCATTTGACTTATTAGCTGAAACTCAAGAAAAGCTAGAAACAGTAATTCAAAACACTCAGTTAATCGACTTTACATAGTTGTTGCTTAAAATCTTCGAGTAGTCTTTGAATTTTTATCATCGAAAGCTGCCAAGAACATTCAAAACTCATCAATACAATTCAACTGAAACTTACAGCCGATCGCATTCGCCAACAGCATCGCGGTTTCGAGCGTGCAGCTTCCCGTCTCAAAGGCACGGGCAATTTGCGATCGCCGCTGTACGGGCTTTGCGCCTTCGCCTTCGAGCCGGACATATTCGCGCACTAAATTTAGCATCCACTTTTCCTCGCCCCACTTGGCGATCGCTCGCTGCTTAATTGCGTCTAGCACGTCTGCGCTGGCGGGTCTGGGCGGGTTGACGGAATCGGGCGATCGTTCCAATGCATAAGCTAAATTCAGCATCGATATTTTACTGCGAAAGCAAGCCGATTGAGGTGTAAGGCGCGATCGGCGGGTGTCGTGTTCTGGGGTTGGCTCCGGCGCTGTCGCTCGAATTAATCTGCCGGGGGTAACTTCGATCGCTCGAAACTGCTGACCGTCGAAGTAGCACCAGTTCTTAAGGAGAAGCTGTAAGCCGCGATCGTTTTACGCTGGCTTATACCAATTTAAATGGTTAACAGTGCAGATAGCGTAGACTAATAGGAGTCGTTTCGTCCCCAAAAATATGGTTGGAGTCAGCAATATTGTCATTGCCGAAAGCTTGGATGAACTGACTCAACAGTTGCAACAAGCCCAAGCACCCAGAGACAAAGAACGCCTACAAGTGCTTTACTGGCTCAAACAAAACAACGCACCCAACGTCAGCACAATTGCTCAATCGTTAGGCAAGCATCGCAACACCATCCAAACCTGGTTGTCGCTGTATCGAGTTGGAGGAGTCCAAGCGATGTTGGCAGTGGAAAAATCGCCTGGAGGCGTGCGAGTGATTCCACAGTGGGCAGAAACGGCATTGGCAAAACGACTCGAGCAGGCAGAACATGGCTTCATCAGCTATGGACAAGTGCAGCAGTGGTTAGCGCAGACACTCGGAGCTGAGGCCGAGTATCATGCGGTCTACCAGATGGCACGCTACCGACTCAAGGCCAAACTCAAAGCCGCTTGTCCCCAGAACACCAAACAAGACCGGCAGCAGCGGGATTCTTTTGAGCAAACCTTGCCCTCGACCTCGCGTTGTTGAAGTTGTATGACCGCCAAGTGCGACAAGACGAGCGACCCATACGCTACTGGGTGCAAGATGAAAGTCGCTTCCGCCTCAAGACGGGGTTTGTAAAATACTTTGTGTCAACGGTCAGAAACAAGATCTAATATCAAATCCGGTTAATCACCCATAGTTAGCTGCGACCACTGGCGAACTAACTGCCTCTGCCCACCCATAGAAGTTCGTCAGCCCTCGGATCAGATCGCGTCGCTTGAGCAAAACCCGACAGCGGTGGGCAGTAGCCGCTTCCAATTCGTCCAAGTTGGCGAAACTGCGGTTGGCAACCGCCTCATTGGTGAGCGGCCACAACCGTTCGGCGGGCTGTAGCTCTGGGGATGTGGGCGGCAGAAACAACAAGTGGATTCCTTCGGGCACTCGTACCTTGCCACTGGTGTGGAAAGCGGCCTGATCGAGTGCCAAAATCACGCGCTTTTGCCCTCCGAGATCAAAGTGCTCGGCAAAATCTTCGAGGACTCGCGAAAACACCTCGTGGTTCAGGCATGGCACGATCCACCAGTAGGTCTCTCCCGTCGTGGGATGTACAAAGCCCACTCACCACAGCCATTGATACTTCCAGTTCACACTCGCCATCGGTTGTTCCGCGAACGGCACCCACACCAGACGATTGACCGGGTGCAAGCCGATGCGATGTTCGTCTTCTGCCCACACTTCAACGGTTGCTTCGGGGTGCTCCTGCTGCACCGCTTCTACGGTCTGCGCCAGTTTTTTTTTCCAGGCTTCTTGCGCCTCTGGGTCGCTATCTTGATGCTCAGGGCGCGGACGACGCAGACGCATTTCCATTGCTCGCAAATACTCCCAACCGCGTTGCGGGTGAATCTTGCGCCCTAAAAGCTGGCTCATCCACTCGGCCACCTTGGGACCATCCCACAAATCGCCATCGCTCGGCTGTTCGTTGAGGATCTGCCACAGTTGAGCTTGTTGAACGTCATTAAGCAACGGAGTTGCACCCGGATTGTCATGCCGTTTGTCGCCCAACGAGTCTGCTCCCAATCGGTTGTAGCCCCAGACCAACTCATAGATCCAACTGCGGCTGTATCCGGTCAACTCAGCCACTTCCTCAGTGCGCTTGCCTTGGGCTAGAAGCCAGATGATGTGGTAGTGGCGACTCTCTACCGCATCTTGAGCTTGGCGATAGTGCTGCTCCAATTCATCCACACTTAGATGCGGGGCAATTTGAATTCGTTTGGGCATTTTGTCTATCCAATGCTGCTCCTTCCATTATGGGCATTCATCCGGATTCGATATCACATCCTCTTTACAGATGCAGAAGAGTGAAGAACTTCTGACGAACTCTTTCCTGTGCTACTTGGGTAATCTTCCAAATGGTGAAGAAGGAAACCGGCTTCAATTAACAGCTCGTCTCAGTTTCCTGGAGCTAGAGCAGGCAATCTTTCACTACGTTGTACAAAAGTACAATCAACAAGCTTATTCAAAAGAAGGCGGCTTCACTCGAACCCAGCGTTGGGAAGTAGGGTTGAGGCCAATTTCTCCTGAGGTGCTGTCAGAGCGATCGCTCGATGTTTGCCTACCGCGGTCAGATCTGCGTTTAATTCATCGAAACGGACGGGTTCATTTTGCGGGACAAATTTACCGAGACGAAGTTTTGGCGTCACACATCGGTGAACAAGTTTTTGTGCGATTCAACCCGCAGAACATTACTACCATTCTTGTGTTTCAGCAGCCAGGAGATGAAGACATCTTTCTAGCACGCGCTTGCCTTCTAATTTTCAGAAGAACGACTTTCACTAGAGGATGCGAAGGCGATGCAACGGGCAAAGCGCAGGCGATTGAAAGCGCTTAAAAGTATCAATGGAATCAGTTGACATCAAGTCAATCAATGATTTTGAACGTTCAACTTTGAGTTGGTTTAATACCATCTGCTGATTGTCCTTTGCTAGAGCAAAAGGATGACTGTTCAGCTTGGTTGTTTCCGGCTGCTCAATTGAAGTGTTTTCTCTAGAAATAATTTCTTTGGAACTCATACAGGGTGTTTCAACCATGACAATGAAAGCCGCTCAATTTGATGTGATTGTTAGGAAGGATTTGAAATACAAAAAGAATCGAGAAAAATCAATCAACCAATTAGAAGAGGAAGCGCTATGGGAGATGTATCAAGCTTTTTGTATTCATACCTCCTTAGTCATTGAAATTCTCAAGCAGGTAGAGCAGCCTTCAGCTTTTCCGGCTCGCGTTGACAAGCTCAAACAACCTCAAGCAGAGGGTGCGTTCGTTGACATCAAGCAGGAAGAGCAATGGCTTGAGGCTGAGATTAAGAAGGCGTGTGACTTACTCAAGCAGCAGACTGAATTTCAGAATCTACCAGGCCGGATCTACAGTTCTGCTGTTCATCAAAGCTTGCAGCCGCTCAAGGGCTGGCTAGAAAAGCAGTGGCAGCTATTGCTCAGCCTGAGTGGGAAAAAGCGATTTCTAGCGGTGGTGGAAACCGATGCTGATCTTGCTGAGGAGAGTAATTTTAGCTGGAGTGATATTCGTGAGAGAGCACAAGCCATCTTGCAGCACACTCAAGAAACGATCGCAGCCGAAGCAGAGGATGAAACGGCTGCCAAGGATACCAAGCAGTTGATCAAGTCTTTATTCAAACAATATGACGCAACCAACGATGTTTTGACTCGTCGGGCCATCATTCACCTGTTAAGGAACAATTTTAAGGTGCGGCGCAAGCCGGAGAAGCCTGAAAAAGTGCAAGAGTGGCTGGAGGGCAAGCGAGTCGAAATCGATCGCTTAGAAGGACAAGTGCCGCGACTGCCGCGACCCCGCAATCTCTTTCCTGAGCAAGCTTACAATCAGGGTTTGGAGGAGTTGATTCCTTACCCGCTTTCGGATGTTGCTGTCTCCAAAAGAATGGCATGGCTGTTTCACTATCGCGTTTTGATTTGGTTTTTTCTCATCTACACAAAATCGCTAGAGAAAAGCCCTCAGTTGGATTATTGTTTACTTCACCAGGTCAGGGCGGAGGTTGAAAGGGGGGAAGCACAGTTCTTTGAGTGGCACGACAGCGTTTCTGCCAAGATTGACCAGTTCTTAACCATTCCCAAGTCATTGCCCTACCCGATCTACTTCGGAGGCGACGACTTACGATCGTGGCATCTCAACAAAGAGGGCAAGATTTGTTTCAAGTTGAATGGGCTGGGCGATTATCTGTTTGAGGTGCGCTGCGATCGCCGTCAACTCGGAATCGTGAAGTACTTTCTTCAAGACTGGCAAACGCAAAACAACAATAAGGGCGAGTATTCAGGTGGACTCACGCTTCTGCGCTCAGCCGAGTTGTTGCTCAAGCCTACATCCAGCAGACAGAATGTAGACCCGCCATCAGTTCACGATCGACAAGCGGTTGTGGCAGGATATAAACTCTCGCTCCACTGCACCCATGACACGGATTATCTGACGCGACTAGGGCTAGAGCGTGTTCGCCAGCGCAAAATTGCGAATCAACTCAAGAGCTTAACCGAGAAACAAGCCAAGTTGACCAAGCAGCAAGCAAAATTGCAACAGCTTGAGCAGGAAATGCAGCACAAACAGACTGGGACTTCGGCTGAGCGATCGAAGCGTCATATTCAACGCCTTGAGCAAATTGAGAAACTCAAACAGTCGATTTCATATCTGCAAGCAGCCATCCAAGCAGAGCTAGAACGGCCCCGTCCCAAGTTGGAGCGTCTTCAAGAGTCCAAGCTATTCCAGCGTGCCGATCGCCCCCTTTACGAAGGCGTCGCTCATCTCTTTATCGGAGTGTGCCTGGATCTCGAACAACATTTGGTGGTGACGGTCGTTGATGCGATGCGCCGTAAAGTCCTCACCAAGCGGATTGTCAAACAGATCATGGGGAAACACTACCCACTTCTGCAACGCTACCGTCATCTGAGGGAAGAACATTCTAAGCAGCGACAGCAAGATCAAAAAGTGGGGCGGCACAATCGCCTGTCGGAAACAAGGTTAGGGGAGCAGGTAGCTTATGCCATTGCCAACGGTTTGGTGGCGCTGGCACAGCAATACAAAGTCAGTACGATCGTGCTGCCCTTGACGAAGGGTTGGCGAGAGCGATTGTATTGCCAACTGGTGGCACGAGCCAAAATCAAATGCAACGGTAGCAAGAAGGCAATGGCTCGCTACACCAAACAGTATGGAAAGCGACTGCATCAGTGGGACTACAACCGTCTGAGCCAAGCGATCGAAACTGAAGCCCAAACAGTGGGCATCGCCGTCATCTTCGAGCGCCTTGAGTTGCAAACAGACGCCGAGCAAGACGATCAGCAGGTGAATTCGTTTGAACTCGCCGTGCAGATCGCGATCGCAACTTACGATTCATTACAAGCCTAGAAAAAGGTTGAGAAATCTGAAAGTGCCGATGACTAAGTACTGGACAAAAATTGCAAGGCGTGTAAAAACTCGTCGGATTTCTGCTCCAGGTTGAGGACGATGTTTCGCAAGTGGTCGAAGCCGTAACGGAAGATACTTTTGGCTCTGCGTCCATGATTCTTGAGCTTGAGCGGCTTGATTTGGTTGAGCCACTCCCCTGTCAGCATTGCCCAACATAACGCTAGCGAGAGCAGTGCCAGCAATTTACTCAAGCGCTCAGCATCGGTTAGATGCGTGGATTCTAAGCAAAAGCCGCGCGTCTTGAAGATGCCGAATCACGTTTCGATGCCCCACCACCGCTTGGCGTAGTCGCGAATGGCCGTTTGGGGATGCGTTTGAGTGGCAACGATGAGCAGTTCGCCATCTTCGAGCCGCAAAGCAGCAATTGTTTTGCTTGTGCCCCCATAGCAATCGAGGCTGGCGCAGTACCTTGGTTTGTCCGACTTGTAGGTCTTGAAAAATAACGCTGGCTTTGAGACTTTGCCGACCATCACCCTTGTTTGTCAGTGGCGCGAATGCGGATACGAAAATCGGTATTGGGTTCGCTCAGCAGGTAGGCAAACCAATCTTTGCCCATAAATTCGCGGTCAGCCGTCAAACAGGCGACTGACTCATTGCCAAAGTGAAACAAAAACTCGTTGAATAATTCAGTTCGCTCATCGACGTTAGATGCCCCTCGTTTATCCAACACGCACCACACCAAGGGGAAGGCGACGCCCTCGTGCACCACACCCAGCATCAAGATGTTGAACACGCATGATCCAAACTGCCACTCAGTCCGGTCAAGCGAGAGCACCCAAGGTTGTGGGATGTTCATCAGCGCTACGACTGCTTTGGCAATTTGGGCAGTGTTGAGCGTGTAGTGACGGAAAAAGCGATGGATGCGTTTGGCATGAGAATCGGTTTGCGCTTTGCCACCAAAAGCGGTAGCAAGTTCAGCAAAATTCACAGTTTTGACACGCAGCAGGGCAATCAGGAAAGCGGCGAGAAATCCGAGTCTTGCGCCATGCCAACCGAGATGCGGTCGCAAGGCGGCTTGAAGTCGAGTAACCTGATGCATGAGGGTTTTGTGGTTTAAGAATGTGGTAATTCTCATGAAACCCTCTCCGACTCTATCTTTGCAAGCTTTTGTCTGGTACTTAGGTCCTTGATACACCATTTGCTCAGCATCGGCAGTAGGAAACTGGAACGACTTGGCAGAGTGCGTTGAACAACTTGCGCTGGCTGCTACACCCGTACTTCTGTTGGAGTGCTTTGGCGTGGTGGTTGGAGGTGGTTGCCATTCCAGGACTCAAGCGTGGCTTGTTTAAGCTGATGCATCAAATTGGTCACTTTCGCATTGAACCACCCCCTCCAGCCACGGGCGGCTTGAGGGGTACGTTGATTCTGCTCTCAGCAAAGTGACAGAAGAGGGATAGTACAATCATGCTCTTGTATTAGCATAATTGACATAAGATAGTGAGATGCGAAGATGGTATTGCTTCTTCGCTTTGCTTAGTCGCCGCCTTATATCCCAGGTCTAAAGACGCTGGGTTTTACGGCATTCTCTAAAAACGCGATCGACAAAGCCCACAAATATTCGATTTTGCAACCTTAATTTTGCATTAGCAACCCCCTTACTTTCCCTTAACCAGATCACCGCCAAATCCAGCTATTCTACTGGGAAGACAGCGGTAACAAAACGCAATTGCTCCCCAGCCGCATCCCCCTATGGCCAAGACTCTTTGATTTGCTCGTTCTAGGCGGCCCCGTCATGATTCCGCTCGTCGGCCTCTCAGTCGTCACGATTGCCTGTGGACTCGATCGCGCCTGGTTTTGGTTTCGGCTACTCAAACAAGAAGACCGCATCGTCCACGATGTCCTCGAAGCTTCCCGCTACGACCTTGACGAAGCCGCCGCGATCGCCGCTCGTGCCGAAGCTCTGCCGATCGGACGTTACCTGCTCGCGCCACTCAGACTCAATCGCCCCACTCCCGAAACCTTCCGGCTGGCAATGGAAGCCGCAGGCGATCGCGAATTTGCCAAAATGCGACGCGGCGACAAATTCCTCGAATCCGTTGTGGGGATCGCACCGCTGCTGGGACTGCTCGGAACCGTCACAGGCTTGATCGTCACCTTCACCAACCTCAACATTGGCTCAGGTGCAGCCGCCGCCGACACTTCCAAAGCCGCAGCCGGAATTGGCGAAGCGCTGATCACAACCGCAGGCGGCATGATCGTCGCGATCATCGCGCTGGCAATCTTTCGCGTCCTCGTGACGCTGCAAGCCAATCAGCTTGATTACTTTGCCGAAGTTGGCAGCGAACTCGAACTGATTTACCGACAGGTCTGGTATGAACCCTCTATGCACGATCGCTTGCCGAATGGCTCGATCGATCGATCGCCCCTCCCCGTCATCGAACGCTAACCTTATGCGCTTCAAATCTCAACGCAACAGTTCGCAAATGCCCGAAGTCAACCTCGTCCCGATGATGGACGTGGTGATGGCAATTCTGACGTTCTTCATCATCGTCTCAATGACGCTGACCAGCCAGCAGTCCGTCAACGTTACTCTGCCCAGTGCCGAGTCAGGCGCTTCCACCACCGACCTACCCGACCCGTTCGTCGTCGGCCTCAATCAGCAGCGACAAATCATCCTCAACAGCCAGCCCGCCACCGAAGCCCAACTGCTCCAGCAGATGCAGGCTTACCTAGCAGGCAATCGCGAAGGCGTGATTATCCTCAAAGCTGACAAAGGGCTGGCCTATCAAGAAGTCGTGCAGCTTTTGGGCAAAATGCGTGATGTCGGTGGCGATCGCGTTTCGCTGGCGATCGAGGGTTAGGGGTTAGGAGATGAAGTGGGCGGTCGTTTCTTGGGCTGAAAAGCTGGGAGGACGGAAGCGATCGCGAAGCCAAATTTCGTCATCTCCAACCAAACTCCTAAACCTTCACAGCAATCCTCGATAGCGAATAAAAATCAAGATTGCCGCCCACGATCCCAAAGCCACCTTGACCGCAACCAAGATGTTGAGAATCGGCAGAATGCCGCCGCTAATCAGCGCACCGAGTTCACCGTGCGGCAATTCATATCCGGCCAGCGTGATTACTGAGAGGACAATGAAAATCAGCACCGAGATTTTTTCCCAGATTGCCGCGTGCCAGCGCTGGTAAAGCGACTGCATTGCTTCCGGTGAAGACGTGATCGCCACCAGACCGATCGCCGTTCCGCCTGCCACTCCAGCCGCAAACCCGCCACCCGGACTGAGATGTCCACGAATTGCCAGTTCAATGCCGACGAGTGCGGCGATCGTGGCACCCAGCCGCGCCAGCACGATCGACGGCTGATCGGTGAACTGATAGATCGCGCAGGATGGCCGCTCATTTGCCAGCAGGAAGCTACAGCCCATGATCGCGATCGTGAACACGACCACTTCAAAAATTGTGTCGTACAGCCGATTTCTGAAAATGATGCCCGAAACGGCATTCGACACGCCGCTATCTTGCACAACCGCATCGACGATCGACAGGGCAAAATCCGGCGCGGGATTGGGCATTATCAAGATTTTGACAAACAGCGCGATTCCGGCTGCAATATAAAGCCATTTCATTTTTGCTTCTCCGCTGGTGCAGGTGCATAGGTCAAGCTGGTAACGGCTGGAGTTAGTTCGCTCTGCATAATGTCGTAGAGCCGCTGCACTCTGGTTGTCGTCTGGTACAGGTCGCGATCGCCCTGTGACGTACAGACCGCGTGAATTTCTTTGTCCATTAGCGCTCGCTCTAATGCCTGCGCGGTTGCATAAGGAACCAGTTCCAGCCGCAGATGATAGGGGTCAAAAATCCGGCGGAGGTCGTCGAGCAGTTGTCCCAATCGATCGCTCGGTTGAGCAGATTCGACATCCAAAACGCCCAGCCGCAGCACCAGCGACGATCGAACGGCGATCGCATACAGCATAATCGCCAGCAGTGTTCCGACCAAGGCTTCGGTCAAGGCCACATCTGCCGCGCCCAGCACTGCATAAATCAAGGCTGAAACCGCGCCCAAAATGCCGCGAATCACCAAGGCGTGATAGGGATTGGCCTGAAAACAAGCATCGAGGCGGCGATCGGCATCAGGGCAATGATTACGTAAGATAGCTTTCGTCAGTCATGACTTGCCTCCTGAACAATAAGCCAGCACATATCCCAGCATCGTGTTCCACAGCATTAACGAGAGAATTGCGAGAATCAACAGCGGACCACTCGCTTGGAATTCTCAGCAGCAGTCCAAAATGATGCTCATCGAACAAGCGTATCCGCGATCGAAAGGCTGTGCAGTTTGAAAAGTACCGATCGCTTGCGAAGCAAATGCGGTGTTCCCCAAAACCAAAAAACTAATCCCAAACCGATGCAGGCGTAGCTGAGAATGTTAATGATCATTGTGCTTCTTCGTTGGAGTAGCCCATTCTTTTAAGAATCTGCGCCAGCAGCATAAATCCAGCATTTCCGACGCTCATAATAATCACGCCAGCCACACCGACCATCCAGTCATCTCGCAACACAGATACCACTAAAATCACCACTGAGGCTTTGCTGGCAAAGCTAGAGAGCGCCACCATTGTTTGCCAAATATCTTCATCTTTCCAGGCTTGGTAAAGCGGAATTAGCATGGCAAACAGCATCGCAAAAACAATGAAAGTCATGCTCTTTTCTTCTCCTCCACTCGATGCACTTCATACCAGCCGTCTTTGCGATAGTTCAACACAATCGTTTTGGGCGTAAAGGTAATCAAAAAGATGTCCAGAAAAATCAGTCCGGGCGATCGCCCCGGCTTCACCCGCTCCAGCACAAGCGCTTCTTCATTGTGCGGGCGAAAAATCATCTGAAAGGCTTCAACATACGCTTGCGGAATTGCGACGATCGCTTCTCCAAATGCTCGAAACCAATCTCTGAGTGATCCGGTTGCTCGGTGGTGATGAGGTAGCACCAGAGCAATCACGATGCCGATGATGATGTTTGCCACACTGAAATTTGCTGTTAGCAAAAACCAAATCACCAGCCGCAGAACTACGTTCAAATATCCAATCATGCCATCATCATCCAAAACAGTACAACCAGCGTTAAACTCATTACCCCAATCAGATGCTCAAATCCTTCTAGAAGGCGAGGCAGCTTCACAAATGCTTGCTGGAAAATCAGCAAGTGTGCAATCCAACCCAAGGCAATTGTGAGCAGCAGTTTAACAATGTTTGCGATTGTGTAAGCTTCGGGATAAGCAATATTGGCGATGAACAATCCACCGATTAACAAGGCGATCGCTGCCCAAAAGCCAGTGCCTACTTTTGCTTCTCCGCCACGCGGTAAAAAGACGAATTTGGCATACGTAATTGCCGTTCCCAAAGCAGCAACATTCATGGGGATGACTTGCCAGGGCATCAGGTTTTCTAGCGTCGATACTTTCGCCCCAAAACCAGCCAGCAAAGGAAACCCAGAAATTGAAAGGCTGGCGACGACCAAAGCAATCCAGACCGGAGTGGCGATCGCTTTTTCCCGTAGCTCTTTGAAGCTGCGGCTCGGCAAAATACCCGCAGTTAAAAACAAGGCGGCCTTCACCAAACCGTGCGTCAGCGCATAGAATCCTGCCACTGTTGGCGCACCGATAATGAAACCAAGTTGCGCCACTGTCGAATATGCCAATAGCCGCTTTGTATCCTTTTCAAAAACTGCATAGGACACACCCAAGAGCGCTGTTCCCACGCCGAAAATTCGCACAATTGGGTCAATCTCTTCAAGCAGCAAAGCGAAGCGCACAAGGGGAAAAACGCCCGCTTTCACCACAAAACCAGAAAGCAAAGCGGAAACAGGTGCTTCTGATTCGGAGTGCGTCATCGGCAACCACAAGCCGGAGACAAAGATGCCACCCTTTACTAAAAGTCCCAGAAAGATCAGGGCAATCGCTTCGGGCGGTGCGCCCCGCAGTCCCACATAGCTAAACGAATGGTGCGCCTGATAAACCAGCACTGCGCCTACTAAATAGAACAGCATGGCGATGTTGCTAGTGAACAAATAGCGCAGACCAACCCAAATCGATCGATCGGTTCTCGGATAGGCAATCAGCAAAAACGAAGCGATGCTAATCACTTCTAAGGCGACGTATAGACTAACAAAATCTGAGCAGGAAAACGCCGCATTTACGCTGCCATGCAGAATGATTGTTTGTGCGTAGAAAAAACTGGTTCTTCCGCTGTGCCAGCAATAGATAATGACGGCTGCTGTCACGAGGGCATTGGTCAAAATGAAGTAGCCAGCAAGCGGATCAAGAATGAGCGTCACGCCAAAGTGATCGATCAGTTGTAGATTAATGGGCGATTGCACTACAAACAGCCACAGGGCAAAAGCAACTGAAGCAAATGCTGTGCTTAAAGCAAGGTAGCGATCGAGTTTGGGCAGCAGGTAGATAACAAACCCAACAAAAAAAGGTAGGGCAATCCAGGCGATCGAAATGCTGCTCATAGCGTGTTGCTCTTCTCAATTTCGCTCGTTTCTAGGGTTGGGTTATCTCGCGCCAGCTTCATCACGCCGACTAGCATCAAAGCCTGAATTGAAAAGCCAATCACGATCGCCGTTAAGATCACCGCTTGGGGAACTGGATCGGCATAGGCGATGTTTTGAGCGTCTGAAATAATGGGTGTAAATAAACCATTTCGTGAGGCTATCAGGACGTAGAAGGCGACGACTCCGGTACTCATGATGTCCATTGAAATAATTTTCATCACCAAGTTTTTCTTCAGAAGTGCGCCGAAGAATCCACATAGGACAGTTGCTAATACAAACGCTTCTAGCATAAGGGGAACTGTTTACTAAAGAGATCGATACAGTTAGGAACGAACTACTTTGAAATGGGCAGTCCTGGTTGCAAGACCGTCTAAAGTGACTAGATGATTGATTTGCTCACCCTTGAAAGGTGACAAGATTTGTTAGCGATCGAGCTATCGATCGCAATCACCTCTAGATCGCCCAAGCCGACGAACATAGACTATTAGTGATGGTTATTTAAAAACCTATAGTAATTTTATGATACCTGGTCTCGTTCATTCTGACGAGTCCTCTAGCTATCAAGATTAGGCAGGGGTAAGGATTAATTATTTCTATAGAGTTTTTGCTGCTGCCAGCCGAGGTCGGGTCTGAAGGCCGTTTTGCTCGGTTCAGGCGAATGCACCGGATTGATTTCGGGCAAAAATGGCTATCGATCGTCCAGACACCAAGCCAAAATGACGAGGGCGATCGTGCATACCAGCCAGCGAGACGGATGCAGCAAGTTGAGCAAATCGATCGGCAGTTCAATTACAGCATTGATAAATAACAAGCTGAGCAGCACAAAGCCAAAAAGAACGGCCATCGATCGCTACTCCTCAAACTCAGTATCAATTTCGACTTCCAAGGTTTCTTCATCCACTCGAATATAAAGAATATTCGGACGACAGCAAACCTGACAGTCTTCAACATACGATTGCTGACTTCCCGCACTCAAATCAATGAAAGTCAAGCTCGGTTCGCCACAAAAAGCACAAAAGTATTCAGCCGTTGTTTGCATTTAGGTTGTTTGCACTTTAGTAGAACAGATAAACTAGCTGCATAGCGTAATTAAAAGTTGAAAAGCCCAACCAATATTTTTTATTTTGCACTATTTTAACAGGTGTAATCCTACTTTTTCGCTTGAACAACCTGTAAGCTTCCGCCTGCATGAAGCGTTTGTTTTGACTCTTGGAATCCAATTTCTGTAAGCAGCTTAACGAGATCGGTTTGAATCAAATTCCAGGCGGTTTCTGTTTCAAAGAGGAAGAGAAAGAGCGACAAACCAGGTGTAAAGATAGGATTGGTTGGCTGGTGGAAATCGACAAAGGTGAAAATGCCGTCTGGCTTCAAAACGCGATGCGCCTGCTGAAGAATTTCGCGTAGCTGAACGGGCTGCATTTCATGCAGGGCAACGCTGGTATGTATCAGATCAAAGCTGCTGTCAGGAAAGGGCAATTCTTCTGCAAAGCCTTCGACAAATTGGGCAGTAGGAACATTTTGGCGGGCACGATCGAGCGATCGCACCGAGGCATCGAGTCCAGTCACTTTTGCCACTTCCTACATCGGATTGAGCCAGTCGATCGGCTAGAAAGTGAGTGGCCTGCCCGCTGCCGCAGCACAAATCGAGAATTTGCATTTCTGGCTGAAACATGATGTTAGAAAAGGCAAGCTGTCGAAAGCGAGATTCGCCGCCGACTGCGATCGCTGCAAGGCGAGAAAAGCTGTCATAAATCCACTGATAGCGGTAGCTGAGTGGTCTTAAAAAGGTTGCCATTGTGAGTTTAGAATTGGCGTTTTGCAAAGATGGTTGAGGCAATAATCAGCAGCAAAATGATGTAGATGAAGGCGTATAGAGCGTTGGCGATCAGGTCGATCGAGCTAGGCAAAGCTTGCAGACCATAAACCGCTTGGTTTTTCAAGTCAAGCCGCGATAGATCGGGCAGCAGCAGATAGAGTCCTTGCATCAACTGTTGAAGCTGTGGGTTTTGTGAAAGTTTGCCAAACGCGACAAGATCGCGAGTTACGTTTCCCATCAGATACACCGCAAAGGTCAGCAGTGCTGCTAGCAGCGAACTTGTAAAAACGCCAAACAAAATCGCAGCCGCAGCAACGTGAAGCGATTGCCCCATACAGGGCGAACCACGCGCAGGTGCTCGGTTTCGGGCACTTCAAGGGCAAGATGGCGCGATCCTTTGGCGCGGTCTTAACATTGCCTGCCGCGCCAAGAAGGCCTTCGCGTGGTGCAGCAGGTTCCAAAACATCCGACCAATTCCGAGCGAAGTGGGATTCGCGTTGAGCACGATGCGCTGTTCTCGACTGGTGTGAATCCATTCTGCTGGTCATGGTCTGGGAAGCTTTACACGGCTGAATAGGCGCCAAACGAAGCGTATTTGAACGGCGCGCGCATCATTTCGAAAATCGGGAGATTCCCTAGCGCCACGCGGCGATCGCCTTAAGGCAACGCCTTGCACGCGCGAGAATGACTGCTTCTTCCATTCATCCCTAGACGAATAACTGCCTTGCAATCGCTGGT
>JAAUTJ010000622.1 GCA_012031475.1 Leptolyngbyaceae cyanobacterium SM1_3_5
AGTTTTGAGCAGTGCTTCTAGCTGCATGAGGTTGAGATCGTAGGAAGCTGTCAATCGCTCTAATCCTTTGGATTTGAACAGGTCAGCCGCGATCGGGTTGGCAACGTTAAGTGAGAAATCTCCGATCGATCGCTCCCCCTCGAAAAACTGCAAGTGATCGTAATTCCGCACCAAATAGCCATCCGCCTCAGATGCACAAACTTGTTTAAGGATGTAATTCTCTCCAGGCTTGGTAATTCGAGGCGGCGCGACCCAGATTGTGGCACTGCTCGACTGACGAACTTTTTGGACGGCTTGATGGTAAAGCCGGACATCTTCAAATTCGCAGTAGATCGTTTGGGTTTGGGAATCGATCGCGGCTTCAAGCTGAGCGAGGTTGCGGACGAGGACGAGGAGTTGGGGGAAGCCCCCTAAATCCCCCCATGAATGGGATTTAGGGATGGTGGGTGGCGAGGAGAGTGGTGTGGGGGCGATCGCGCAGTTGCCAGCGTTTGGGTTGGGCGCGGAGTTGTTTAAGCTGACTGACGAATTCTCGCCGCATCCGATTCATTTCGCTCACGGGTAGGAGGACTGCGCCCTGTAGATGATTTGTCAGGGTTCCGAGGCGGAAGGGCGTGTTGCCCAAGCGTCCGAATTGCGATTGGAGGCGATCGATCGTCAACTGCTGATTTTGCGCTTCGATTAGCAGCATTTCTGAGGCGACTTCAACGACGTGCCCAATCTCATCGCGGACGATCGCCGTTAGGGGTTCTCCGATCGCGCCGTGAATTTCGATCGAAATCTCGCGCTGAAACTGCGGTTTGTCCCCGACAAAGGTTTGGCGAATTTGGCGATCGAGTTCGGGGTCGCTGGTTTTCCACAGCCGATCGCCTACCTTGACGCGGCGCAGATCGATCGCTTGTCGTCCAAAGGTGACTAAAGCTTCCTGTCCGCGTAATTCAACGGCGTAAATGCGTCCGCCTTGCTCTTGTGCCTGTGTTGCGGAATCGAACACGACGCCATCGCCTGCCTTTAATGGCGCTTGCAGCCGCAGCGAGATTTGCTTGTCGCGTCCGTCATAAATTTTGCGGACTTCACCCAGAAAAACGCCGCGCTTTTGCCAAATTGGGCATGAACCAAGCGCTGATTGTCGATGCCGTTCATCCATCCGGTTGAAAGGCCGCGAGAAAAAGCCATTTCCAGGGTGTAAAGCTCTGCCGCGCTCACCTGATGCTCAAAACCTTGGACGATGTGATCGATCGCATCCCGATAAGTTCTCGTCACAGCGGCGACATATTCCGGTGTTTTCAGCCGTCCCTCAATCTTCAGCGAGGTTACGCCCGTGCGAATCAGATCGGGCAAAACTTCCAGTCCGGCCAAGTCTTGCGGGCTGAGGAGATATTTGCGATCGCCCAAGTCGAGCGGCTTGCCGTCCACAATCAGGTCATACGGCATTCGGCAAGCCTGAGCGCATTCGCCCCGATTGGCCGATCGCCCGCCCAGCGATTCGCTTGTCAAACACTGGCCGGAATAGGCAACGCACAGCGCCCCATGCACAAACACTTCCAGCGGCAAAGCGCGATCGGTTTTTTGCTGAATTTTTTCAATTTCTGCGATCGAACATTCCCGCGCCAGCACGACCAAGTTGCAGCCGATCGATCGGGCAAACTCCACGCCCGCTGCATTCGAGACGGTCATCTGAGTCGATCCGTGAATCGGAAAATCCGGCGAAAGCTGCCGAATCAGCCGACACATTCCCACATCCTGAACGATCGCCGCATCCACCCCAGCCGCGATAATGCTGCGTAAATACTGCTCGGCGTCCGCTAATTCTTCCGTAAAAATCAGCGTGTTGAACGTGACGTAGCCCTTGACGCCGCGCTGATGCAGAAACGCCATCAGTTCGGGTAAATCCGCCTCGGTGAAGTTGTGCGCCCGCATTCGCGCATTAAACCGCTCCAGCCCAAAGTAGATTGCGTCGGCTCCATTTTCAACGGCAGCTTTGGCACAATCCCAACTTCCGGCGGGCGCGAGCAGTTCTGGTGAATGCAGGGGGCGATCGATCGTCATAAAAAATTGCGGCTCACTTCCTCTAGGATATCGTTCGCGCCCTCTAGGATGTTTACGCTAAAAATTGAAGTGATTGATTCTCAAACCTACAGCCATGAAATTAAAAACAGAACCATACCTGCATCAAGCAGCGCGTTGGCCGTCCAAAGGGCGAGTGATTTAGCTCAGTATGATGCAGAGTCGATCGTGGTTTATCAAGCTTATCGAGCTTCGATCGGACGTTTTGCTGCCGAAAATCACTATTTTGGTGGCGATTTCAAGCTGTCGCGAATGACTTGGATTAAGCCGAATTTTTTGTGAATGATGTATAGATCGGGCTGGGGTAGAAAAGAAGGGCAAGAAGTGACTTTGGCGATTCGTTTGCGTCGATCGGCGTTTGATTCGATTCTGGCGCAAGCGGTGCATTCAAAATATATTCCTGAACTTTATGAAAGTGAAAAAAGCTGGCGTGAAGCGATTAAAACTTCAGATGTGCGGCTGCAATGGGACCCGGATCACGCCCCGACTGGCGAGAAGTTAGAGCGGCGAGCAATTCAGCTTGGGTTGCAGCGAAAAGTGGCAATTCAATATTCGCGAGAATGGATTATTGAAATTGAAGATGTTTCTGAGTTTGTGGCAGAGCAGCGACGAAATGCGCTTTCCAAGAAGTATGAAGTGCTGTTGATTCCGAGTGAATCGGTGTATGAAGTTGATGATGCTGAAGTGAAACGGAAATTACAGATCTAAAAAATTTGATCGACTTACCGCTATAAATAATGTAGTAATTAAAATTCTTTTTCTATGACCGAACTACAGCCTACGGAATTTTTGACCGAGGAAGAATCGGCCTCGGTCGATCGCGCCCTCCTGATTACCCGCGACAAATTTCTGACTCGCGTGGCGATCTATTCGCTGCGATCGCTGCGCCAAATTGCCGAGGCTTCGGGACAGGCGATCGAATCGGTCACGCCCGATCAGGTAGAAGCTTGGATCGCGCAGGATGCCAGCTTGCAGAAAGAAGCGATCGATCCGTCATTTCGCAGTTTCTTTACGCAGCTTGTGTTGTCTTCGCTGAAGCCGTTGAGTCAGGCGGCACAGGTGAACGGCAAGGCAATCGCAGACCTGAGCGTTGAGGAAGTAATCGCTTGGTTTGAGCAGGACGCGAAGCAGCGGCTAGGGGCGACCGCGCTTGAGTAGAACCTGACATTTTACAGTCGAGGAGTGAATTGGCGGCACCACTGGCGGAGGCGTAAACTCACGTGCGATCGCTCACCAGCAGCCAGCGTTCTTGACATTTGAACAAAAGGAAACAAAGAACTA
>JAAUTJ010000623.1 GCA_012031475.1 Leptolyngbyaceae cyanobacterium SM1_3_5
GGTCGTCTGAATTCCAGAAAGAATACGCGGCTTGCCCATAGCGGTTGAGTGCGGATGATGAACATCTCCATTATCGCCCACGATCGAGCCGGGGCGCAGCGACTTCCACATTCACCCAGCGATCGCGCCATGCCTACAATTAGGTTGAACCCCCTTTCCTTCGTGCCTCTCCTTCGTAACTATGCCCCGCCCTGCCATTTTGAAATTCGATCGCGGTACGCTCGTGTTGCATCCGCCGCCCAAGGGCAAAGCCTGGATCGAGTTTGCCACCTGGGACGATCGCATTGAGCGCTTTCGGATTCCGGCCAACCAGTATCGATTGCTGGTGGAGACTTTGCAGGCGGAAGGAACGCCATTTACCGATGAAGCGAAGGGATTTGCGCCGATCGCGCTGGGAAACAAGCTCGATCGTCAACCCTATCCGCACCAGCAAGAAGCCCTCGACGCTTGGGTGCAGGCAGGACGGCGCGGCGTTGTCGTTCTCCCCACCGCAGCGGGCAAAACTTATCTGGCGCAGATGGCAATGCAGGCCACGCCCCGCAGTACGCTGATCACCGTGCCCACGCTGGACTTGATGCACCAGTGGTACGCGCAACTGCTGGAAACCTTTCCGGATGTTGAAGTTGGACTGTTGGGCGGCGGGTCACGCGATCGCACTCCCATCCTCGTCGCCACTTACGACAGTGCGGCAATCAACGCGGAAAGCTTGGGCAATCGCTACGGGCTGCTGATTTGCGACGAGTGCCACCACTTGCCCAGCGACTTTAATCGCGTCATTGCCGAATATGCGATCGCCCCCTACCGCCTCGGTTTAACCGCCACGCCCGATCGCGCCGACGGTCGCCATGCCGATCTCGATGCGCTGCTCGGTCAGGTCGTTTATGCTCGCACGGCAGAAGATTTGGCGGGTCACGCTTTGGCCGAGCATGACATTGTGCAGATCAAGGTGAAGCTGACGGATGAGGAGCGCGATCGCTACGACCACCTGATGCAAGTCCGCAACGCTTTCCTGGAGCAGGCGCGAATTCGGCTCGGCTCGGTGCAAGGCTGGCAGCGGTTTGTGATGGCAAGTGCCCAGTCACAAGCGGGCAGGCGGGCAATGCTGGCGCATCGAGAATCCAGAGCGATCGCCCTTGGCACTGAGGCAAACTGCGGACGCTCACCGAACTGATGGGGCGGCACTTTCCTGAACAAACCTTGATCTTCACCAACGACAACGCCACCGTCTACCGAATTTCGCAAGACTTTTTGATTCCCGCTCTGACCCATCAAACGCCTGTCAAAGAACGACACGGGATTTTGCAGCAGTTTCGCGACGGAACCTATCGATCGATCGTCGCTTCCCACGTCCTCAACGAAGGCGTAGACGTACCCGAAGCCAGCATCGCCATTTTGCTCTCAGGCACAGGCTCGACCCGCGAATACATCCAGCGCCTAGGCCGCGTCTTGCGGAAGGGACAGGTCGGCAAACGCGCCATTCTCTACGAAGTGATTGCGGAAGAAACCACCGAGGAAGGCATTTCGCGCCGCCGCCGCGAGGTGAAACCGCGATCGCCCCAGCAGCTTGAACTCGTGCCCGATCGCCCGCTGTTTCGAGCGGCAGAATCGGGCACAAAATGGCTCCAGGATGACGAATGAAGGACGATGCAATTGCCCGCAGCCCGCCTGTTTCAAGCAGCATAAATTCATCTTCAGTCGCCTACAATCTTGAAGAAGTTGTTCACTAATTTGGAGCGATCGCACGATGCAAGCCTGGGACGAATCATTCCGCCACCGGATTGCGGATCGCTACGAAATTTTGGTCAGGTGTTCCGATCAAAAGAATCGAGCAATAGCGCTTTTTCAGGAAGAAAAATTGAAAGAGCAATATTTTTACAGCCGTCTTTCAACTGATAGCATTCGGCGGTAGGAAAGCCAACCTGCGGCGACCATTGCAACAGCAAACACACAAAGAAATTGGAAGTGAGGGGCGATCGCCTCCAAGTCATCGCCATTCGCAGAAACTCCAGTTAAGGCTTCATTCATGTGATAGATCGGGTTGAATTTTGCCCAGTTCAAGAGCGAGTCGGGAAAGAGGGATGTGGGCAAAAATGCGCCACCCAAAATCAGCATGGGCACACCAAAAGCGGCGACAAGAGAATTGACATCTTCGACGCGGCGGGCGAGTTGCGTTCCCAAGATGAAGCCGACCCCGACATAAGAAATAATGCTGAGCAGGACGATCGCTACGCCCAGCCAGAGCGATCCTTGAAATTGGGCGTTCCAGAAGGCGGCGATCGCATACACCAAAATCGTCTGACCGAGGCCGATACAGGCATGAGCTAGAAAGATCCCTAAGAAATACGCCGTTCCGCTCAAAGGTGAGATAAATAAACGCTTAAGCGTTGCTGTTCGCGCTCAGCGACCACAGTGGACACACTGCCGCCCAAGCAGCTAAAAAACAGCGCCGCGCCCACCAGACTTGAAGGAGCCGCATTGCCAACAGCCAGATTCATCGACAGATTTGCACGATTCGCCAAAATCGTGCTGTTCAGCAAAAGGATTGAAACCGGAAAAATGCTCCAAAAAATCAGGCTGCGTCGCCTGCGTAACAACTCAGTCAAGATTCTTTGTGCTACTGCTACAGTTTCGCGCCAGTATTTCATGTTGAGGAGTGGTTTTCCGAGTGAGTCGATCGATGTTTGAGTTTGAACTTTCCCGCCGCGCCCTGCTCAAAATGTTTGGCATTGGAGCCATCGGAGCCGGAATCGGATATTCGCGGTTCGCCAAACCGCAGCCCAGCGTGTATCAGCAAGATACTTTGGATCTGCCCAAATTGCTTGGAGAATCGAAAAAGGTCGTGGTCGTGGGCGCAGGTTTAGCCGGACTTGCCTGCGCCTATGAACTGAGTCAGCGCGGATTTGAAGTGACTTTGCTGGAGCGATCGCCCCAGTTGGGCGGAAAAATTGCCAGTTGGCCGATCCAGGTTGGCAACGACCAGTTCATGATGGAGCATGGCTTTCACGGATTTTTCCCGCAGTATTACAACCTGAAAAGCATCGTCTCCGAACTGGCAATTCAGGCAAATTTCGTCGATTTAGAGCGCTATTCGGTCGTGTTCCGCAACAATGCCTATCAGCCGGAAGTGTTTCGCCCCAGCCACTCGGCTTTTCCCTGGAATATTATCGATCTGGCGATCGCCTCTCCCAACCGCCTGCGCTGGGGCATCAACCTGACGCATCCGGCTCACTTGCAGGTATTCCGAGCGATCAGCGGCTTTCATCAACAGAAAAGCTTCGCCCGCCTTGATCACCTTTCGGTCACAGATTGGGTCGCAGACGACTTCCCTCGCGGCCTGTATGACCTCT
>JAAUTJ010000624.1 GCA_012031475.1 Leptolyngbyaceae cyanobacterium SM1_3_5
TGACTGTTTTTTAATCAGCCTTGGAAGTCTTGCTGCGGTGGACTCAAGCGGCAAAATGCGATCGGCATCGCCATGAATAATCAGGTTGGTACATCAATGCGGGGCAGATCATCGCGGAAATCGGTGAGCCAGGACGGTACACAATCCAAAGTCGCTTTCGCAGAAGACCCTACAGCCACATTCCAACTTGCCTGAATTGCTTCATTGCTAATCCGCTTACCCAGCAACACATCCACATTGAAGAACTCTTTGAAGAACGCAGAAAAGTAAGCTGGACGATCTGCCATGATCGCTTTCATAATGCCATCGAAAACACTTTGGTCAACACCTTCAGGATTATCATCGGTCTTTAGCAAAAAGGGCGGTACTGGAGACATCAGCACGGCTTTCTGCACCCGCTCTGAGCCATATTTGCCAAGATAGCGCGTGACTTCGCCTGTTCCCATTGAGAAGCCGACCAGCACAGCATCCTGTAAGTCAAGCTGGGTCATCAGCACGTTCAAATCTGCTGCAAAGGTATTGTAGTCATAGCCAAACGAGGGTTGGCTAGAAGCACCAAATCCTCGGCGATCGTAGGTAATGACTCGATACCCTGCATTCAGCAGCACTAAGGTCTGCTTTTCCCAGGAATGACCGTTGAGGGGAAATCCATGAATGAGAACAATCGGTTGACCTGTCCCCAGATCTTCGTAGTAGATATCAATGTTTACAGAGTTTTCTTGACCAACAGTAACGTAAGGCATTGCAATCTCCTATGAATGTTGAATTTGAATGGTTAGCTGGCTGCCTCATCGTGAGCGAGACGTTTAGCGATCGCCGCTTCTAAATCGCGAGAACCGCCCGTTACCAGTGCAACTTTGCCTGCAAGTGTTGTCGCCATGATGTACTCCTTACATAGATGAAGTTTTTGATTTAGACTTGTTCTGCGATCAGTTTGCCGACGGCATCTGCAATCATCGTTTGCCCCCTCACTGTTTGAACGTGACTTCCACCTTCAAAAACAATGTGACCCGAATTAAAGCCACGCATCATCTCGCTGTAACTGTTGACGGCTTCAGGCGAAAAGCCGAATCTGGAAATCGTTGCCTGCCAATCGCTTTCGGGGACAGCGACTGCCTGCACGTCGCGTTCGAGAGCGTCGGCAAAAGCAGCAGCGACATCGTTTGGCGAATAATCTGCTGCGCCGTGCAGTTCGATGATGCGCTTGCCCGTCCAGTCTTCGGTCATCGCTTGGGCAACGGTACGTCCGATATCTGCGGCACAAACCATCGGAATCTTGCGCTCAAGCGGCGTGTAGAAACTTGGTAAAATACCTTGCTCAGCGGCAACCTGCGCCACGCTGCCCCAATTTTCCACAAACGCCGACGCCCGCAAAAAGCGACGGGAATTTCTAAGTCACCGAAAATCGTCTCCAAAATGTGCGTCGTCAAAATGTTTCCCGTGCCTAATGCGTGTTGCGAGCCAACCGAAGACAGCAACACGACTTTCTGCGCGCCGGAATTTCTGATGGCGGCAACGTAACGCTCACCGATTCCTCTCGCCACCGCGAACATATCGATGACGTTGTATGCGGGCGGATTCATCGCGTAAACAGCGTCCGCATTCCCCATCGCGTTGGTCATTGCTTCTAAATCGCTGAGATCCGCAGAAGCAACGTCTGCGCCTTTCGCTCGCCAAGCAGCGGCGGTTTTGTCCGAGCGCAAAACGACACGCACCAACTGATTCTTCTCAAGCAAAGCGTCAGCAACCGCAGAACCCGTCTGTCCAGTCGCACCGAAAACTACATACATAAGATTTTCCTCTTGATTCCATGATGTGGTTACATCGTCTGGCTGATTGGGCGGACAACCACTTCATTAACGTCAACATCGTCTGGCTGGGACACCGCGTATAAAACGGCTCTGGCGATCGCTCTGAGGAAAGTGCGTGGTTGACTGACAAAACATCGTCACCGAGATTGTAGGCAAGTTGAAAACGGCGTGAACGACAACGGCGGGTCAGACCTCGTTTTTGATGACGAAAGCCTTTAATTCGACAATCTTGTTGCCGCGAAAGCGCCACATATCGCAGTACGAGTAATGAGCCGCCTTCCCGTCTTCGTCCTTGATTGTGATGTTGCCAAGTGCCGTGACGAAATCACCCTCAGCGATGAAGTGAGCGACCCTAAACGTTGGCGGCTCTATGTAGGTCGTTGCCATCCATTGGCGAATGGCTTCTTTTCCATTCAGGGTCTTGTCGCCTACAAACGTCCATTTCGTGTCGTCGGCGCAGAACGACACGAATCCTTCATAGTTGCCTTCAGCGATCGCCGCGTTTGCCGCTTCTAAGGTGGCTTTATTGTTCTCTGGCATCTGAATCTCTCCCCTGTTCAATCAGAACATCGTGTTATCGTTAGCCGACGCTTCCGAAATAGTCTGAAGCACGTCCCAATGCTCGACTATCTTGCCTTTATCATCCAGGCGGAAGATGTCGATGCCTGCCCAGTCGTTGTCGCCCGGCCATTGCTGGTAGCAATGTAAGACTACATAATCGCCTTCAGCGAAGACGCGCTTAAACTGGACGCACTTGCCCGGATATTCTTTCGCCATCCTCTCAAAATATTCGATGAAAGCCTGCTTCCCGTCTGCCACCGCTGGGTTGTGCTGGATGTACACATCGCCGACATATTTCTCGATCGCTGCTGCGGGCTGACACTGATTGAACATCAAGTCATAAAATGCTGTGACCGTCTGTTTGTTCTGCTCAAGTTTATCCGTCATCCGTTCCACACCTCACATTACCCAAAACGCCCAACGGCCTAAATCAGCGGTGACAAAGAAACTCGAACGCAGCGCTAGCGGCTTTAAACCGTCTGCTGCATTGTTAGCTGGTGTGAACACAGCATCTTCTTAGATTTGTGCCATGCCACCATCGACGAATAGCTCAATGCCGTTGACAAAGCTGCTGTCATCGGAAGCGAGAAAGACAACGGCTTTGGCGATCTCGTCGGTATCAAGTGACAGTCAGCTTGGCGGGTGACGATCGCCCCAGCCCTTCTACACCAAGCAATCCTAGCTGTCGCGACAGCTAGGATTGCTGTCATCTAACAGATTTCTCCTTTTCAGTGGTATTGGCGATCGCAGGTTTTGTAGACCCGTGAGCCATGATGGATTTCCTCCAGGAATTACTGTGCAGAATCTTTCAAGGAGTGACAAATTCAATGAGATTGCCGTTATTGTCCTTCACCGAACAGAGCCGAACTCCAGGACCAGGGTAGCTGCCCAATTCAAAAAAGGTTGGCACACCCCGTCGATTCAATTCAGCCAGTACCGCATCCACGTCATCAACACGGAAACAAAAATGTCCA
>JAAUTJ010000625.1 GCA_012031475.1 Leptolyngbyaceae cyanobacterium SM1_3_5
CTGCATGAAAGACAGTGGCGATCGCGTCAAACTGCGCGGGGATCGCCGTAAACCCGTGAAAAAACACGATCGCCTTCTCGGTGGGGCGATCGAAGCAGTGAAAAATCGAAGCCGCCCCGTCCATCAGCAGCAAAGCGGATTCTTGGGTGCGCGTGGCTTGAATGATTGTGGCGATCGCGGCAGCATCAGACATTTCAAAAACGCCAATTTTACGGTGATGCCAATTTAGCGTAGTCGAATGGGGGGCGATCGCACCCGGAAATCCGCACCCGGAAATCCGCACCGCGACCCTTTGGCCTTTCGGTGACATCCTCCCGACGCTCACCGCTTTGCGGTAGAGCGCGGGCTTCCCTTCCTCGCGGTCGGGGTTTCCTGCTTCATCGGGGTTCCCAAGCAACCTTCCTCCACAGGCAGCATTGCCGTCTGTCCAACAGGCTGTCAGACCTCGTTGCATCACCACTTGAGCGGCGGCTACATCTCGATCTGTTGTGTATCCACATTCACCACACTCATGCACCCGCTCACTGAGTTCCTTTTTCCCGGTATGCATCCCACATTGCGGGCAAGTCTGACTTGTCCCATTGGGATCAACCTTGGCAAGTAGACTCCACGCTTCCAAGCCACCCACTTGAGGATGCCTTGGAAGCTGCCCCACGCCGGCATCAAGGCAATGTTTCGCCAACATGCCCCGACTCATCATCTTGAGGTTGAGGTCTTCGGCAAAAATCATTCCGACATCATCACAGAGCTTATGCGCGGTCAGGAAGTGGAACTCACGCCGAACGGTGTGAATGTGTTCATGCAGGGCGCGAATCTTGGCTTGCACTTTTCGGTAGTTGGCGGAACCTTTTTTTCTTGTTTCTCAATTTACGTTGCAGCCATTTCAGCTTGCTTTGCAAATCCACAAAAAAGCGAGGGCGCTCTACCAGCTTGCCAGTCGAAACCGCCAAGAACTTTTCCAATCCCAAATCAATGCCGACGGGTTCACCGTGCGGCATCACATCAGGAACAGAAACATCAGATTGCAGAATCAGTTGAGCATACCAACCCGACGCTTTGAAGACGACCCGCACCTGCTTGACCTCAAACCCGTTAGGGATGGGGCGATGCAGGTTAATAGTTACGGCTCCAACTTTCGGCACTTTGAGGTCAAATCCGCTCAATGGATTGGATTTGAACTGCGGAAAGACAACCGAGCGGTACTGCCCAAACTTCTTGAACCGGGGAAATCCAAACCCACGTTCTTGCCTGAGCTTGAACGACTTATCGAGCCGTTTCAAGGCATCCTGCAAAACCTGAGAGTGAACTGCCTTCAGTTCTGGAATTGCCTCTTTTGCTTTGGTCAGCGCGTTTTGCTGCTTGTAGTAGTCGGGATATGGCGCGTCAGCCAGAATGATGTATTCCTGCTTGATGCTGCAAGCGTTGACCGCACACTTACGCGAGTTTATCCAGTCCTTGCGCTCTGCCAATGCGTAGTTGTAGACGCGGCGGCATTGCTCCAGCCAGTTGAGCATTTGTGCTTCCTGATCAAGGCTGGGATAGATTCGGTAACTGTACGTCAAGTTCAACATTTCTAATTCTAACAGAAATTGCTGTGCTGTTAGAACGCCTGTCAAAAGCTTTACATGGTATGCCAATCGGCGCGGCATCGAGCCGCTTGCTTGGCGCTCTCTCGTCCATGTATCAAGGGCGTTGACCTGGGTACAGGTACAGCGCGGGACTTATAGCTCCCCCAGCCCCTCATTAGTTAAAATTAAAGAGAAGCACCAAAAATTTGACTGCATCAGGTGGATCACCTGCACAAAGAAAGCACTACACTCTGAAAGGCATCGCTTTGGAAGCCAGCGAGGAGGTAATCGGCGCACTAGAAAACAGCATCATCCGGATGATCCTTACCGTCAAAACAGTTTGCCCACTCGTGATCGCCTTGGCATTTGCTTGGAACGGTTGCCCCGGTTTTGCGAAATTTCAGGCAAGATTGTAGTAGGAGTTGCCAACTGGATTGACTCCTTGGCGTCTTGCGACCTTCGTTGATTGCATCTGCGATCGCGAACTGCAACTCGTGAACTGCAATTGTTGTCCGCTCCAAGCTAGCCTACATTCAGGCTCAGCCCATTCCAGGACAAGCATTGTTGTACTCAAACGGCAGGTCAATATGTGAAAACTTAGCTCGGCACGGGAAGGAAGAGTGAATGAATACCAACGGCAAAGTGAGAATTTACGATCTATCGCGAGAATTGAATTTGGACAATCGAGACATCCTGACAGTCTGCAACCAATTGAATATTTCCGTCAAAAGTCACAGCAGTACAATTACTGAAGCCGAAGCTGCCCAGATTCGATCGGCAGCCGAGAAATATAACGGCAGCAATGGTAATTCCTCTTCCCACAAGCAGAACTCCCTGGCTCATCACCCTAGTTCGCAAGTGAAAAAGCCCACCGTGCAACCTCCAGTCAAAAACAACAAATCCTCGAAATTCGTCGTCAGCAGCCTGCCGAACCTCCGAAGCGGCCTGATCCCGACATGCGCCAGCAGCCTGCCCCCGAATCGGCAGCGCCAACGCCAAACCGCCCCGTGACGCGGCCAAACCTGCCAAATCGCCCGGTGCGCCCAGGCAGCGAACCGCCACAAGTTGCCGCTGAAGCAGCACCCGCAGAGCCGATCGCCCCGTCCGAAGTTTTAGTGCGCGAATCAGCTCCGGTTCAGCCTGCCGCCGAACTCACCACGCCACCTCCGCGCCCTGTTCGCACGGTCGATCAGCCTGCCGTATCCAATCGCCCGATGCTGAAGCGTCCGCGCTCTGAAGCAGCCGAAGCGGATGCACCTGCTCGATCGCCCATGCGAGAAGGTCCAGTGCGCCCACGTCCGGCCACACCAGAAGGTGAAGCCCCCCCTCGTCCACGTCCGGCGATCGAACTGCGCCACAAGCCTGTTCGTCCGGCTGGAGGAGCTACCGAAGGCCAACCTGCAACGGCGGGTGGAGCAGGAACGGCTGTCGCTGCGCCTGGAGATGAAAAGCGCGTTCCGCTGACGCTGCGCCCGCCCAAGCGAGCCAAAACCTGGGAAGAAGAAGAGGAAGAAGAAAATCAGCAGAAAGCCGCTGCGAAAGCTGCCGCAAAGGTAAGCGGCGGGTGCAGGTGCTTGACGAGGACGAAGACGAACTCGTGGATGAAGCACTGAATCCGGATGAAGACTCACCGATTCAGGTGAGCCTGTCGCTAGAGCGTCCGGCCAAGCCGAAGAGCCGTGTGGCTCAGGCCAAACCAGTCGCCGTTGCGGTGGCTGCTCCGGTTAAAGGCGGCAAAGCTCGCGAAAACCAGCCGC
>JAAUTJ010000626.1 GCA_012031475.1 Leptolyngbyaceae cyanobacterium SM1_3_5
ATTGGGGTTAGCGGCATTGCTAACGGCGCTGATTTCGCTTTACTTTCCCTCCGTTTTTAATTCAGATTATCGTTTGGGGAATTTTGACCGTTGGAATTGCGTTGATTTTTCGCGGCTTGGTTCCGAATCGATCGCCGCAGCTTGATCCTTCTCCCACTGCCGAAGTGTCAGAAAACGATTCCTCCCGGTGGTCTGGGTGAAGTGTCTTATGACGGTTCGCTGTGGCGGGCACGCTGCCAAATTTCGGATGTTGAACTGCGAGCAGGTCAGCCTGTGCATGTCGTCAGTCGGCAGGGAAATACGCTGACGGTTTTGCCTGCAACTTTTCAAGATCAAGCGGTTGTCGATCGCACGATCTAAACCAAGATTAAGCAGCCAATCTAAACCAAAATTAAGCAGCCAATCTAAACTAAAATTAAGCAGCTTTGTGACCGATTCAAACTTGTTGTGCTGAATCGGTCTATTTATGCGATAACTACTCAATAAATCAGGGGTTAAAAATTCCCCATTGCTGGAGGTCGATCGACGATGCAGCCTACGATTCTTGCGGCTCTTGCATTCCTGGTTTTTGGCGTGACTGTCGGTTCAGTAAAAAATTGTCAATCAGGGCAATGAGGCGCTGGTAGAACGACTCGGACGCTACAACCGCAAATTGCGTCCGGGATTAAATTTGATCGTGCCGCTGATGGAAAATGTGGTTTTAGAAGAATCGCTGCGAGAGCGCGTCCTGGATACCGAACCGCAAGAAGCGATTACGCACGACAGCTTGGCTGTTTTGGTGGATGCGGTGATCTACTGGCGAATTCTTGAGCTTGAGCGGACGTTTTATGCGGTTGAAGATATTGAAATTGCGTTGAAGAACTTGGTGCTGACGGCGTTGCGATCGCAAATCGGCCTGATGAAGCTGGAGGAAACCTACGCCTCACGCGGCCAAATTAACCACGCGCTCTTACAGCAGCTTGACGACGCAACGGCAACTTGGGGCGTGAAAGTCACCCGTGTGGAAGTGCAGCAAATCACGCCTTCCAGAGCCATGCTCGAATCGCTTGAGGCGCAGCGGGCAGCAGAAAATAAGCGCAAAGCGGATGTTTCGGAAGCCGAGGGCACGGTTGAATCGATTCGCCGCATCGCCAATGCCCTGAAGGAGCAGCCCAACAGCCAAACGGTGCTGCAATATCTGCTTGCTCAGCGCTATGTGGATGCCAACTTGAGCCTCGGCCAAAGCGCCAACTCCAAAGTCATCTTCATGAATCCGAAAGACCTCAGCGAGGGAATTGCCGATTTCATCAGCGATGAAAGTCATAACGAAGGTTCTGGCAAGGGCGACGGTCCCAAGCCAACCTGAATTCAACCTAAATTTTGGCGGGGGTGAAATCGTTTCGCCCTCGTTTTTTGCAGTTCAAACGGAGAAACGATCGCCAGCAACAAAGCCCATCCCGTGTAGGCTTTTCACAAGTCGAATTAAAAATGCACCTGCGCTTTTTTCTTCAACAAATCGTGAAGGGAACGACGATCGATCGAATGGTTTCTGGCTGAAGTTCGATCGCGTCTGCAACATAAATTTCCGTCCAATAACTTCCTAACCGTCCCGGTGGAAAAAACAGAACAAGATCGGGATACCAGATGAATTTCTGAGCCAATTCTGTTTCAAATGGCTCTCCAAAAATTGAGCCAACATAGTCTGAGGGGCGCGAAACGCAAATTGCGGCATCTCGACTGCCACCAATTCTTAAAGACATCAATAATTTCGCCATTTTGATGATCTTCTATGGGTGTTCAAGCTGCTGAGATTTGCATCTCAATTTCTACTCTTTCGCCAACACGCCATTGAGGAAAATATCAGCCAAGCCTTCCGCCATTTCCTGCATTTCCTGCGGCGAAGAGCCTTCCGCCATGACGGTATCGCGGCTGAATCCGGCGACTGTGAACATGCCTAAAAAAACCTGGGCGACGATGCGCGGATTGGTTTTGCGGTAGATGCCTCTGTCCATTGCGGTTTGGAAGAAAGCTTCGGCCACGTCGGTCATTTTGACAATCACGTCGGACTGAATTTGCTGGCTTAAATCTGGGTGAAACTGCGCTTCCATGAAGCAAACGCGCAGCATGTCGGCGTTTTGGTGAAGATTGAGCATTCGCCGCCGCATCACTTGAGCGATCGCCTTGTAGCTGCCCATTTCGCTCAGTTCCGTCAACAGGTCGGTCAAGATTTCGACCCAGCCTTGCGTTGCGACAGCCACCAAAATTGCTTTTTTGTTTTCAAAGTGGCGAAACAACGTTCCCTCAGCCACGCCTGCCGCCTGAGCGAGATCGCGGGTGGTTGTGCCATCGAAGCCGCGACGGGCAAATAATCGCTGAGCCGCTTGAAGGATACGAGTTTGTGTTTCCACTTCGGTTTGCGGGGCGCGATTGAAAATTTGCATAGTGCTGATCAAGTTTGTGTAGCGTTATTGTCGAGGATCGAAGTGCAGAATCCGCAATCTGTTCACAGTTCATCATAAAATTCTATGGCTACTGTGTGAAATCGCAATGATTCTCTAACGATCGCTTTAGATTTCGTCGTTAATTGGCGATGTTTATTCAACAGCCATTGGTTTTAGGCGATTAGTTCTAGGCGATTGGTTCTAGGCGATTGGTTTTAGGCGATTGGTTTTAGGCGAATGTATGGGCGATCGCGGAAGTTCTCGAACTTCAGGTTCTCGAACTTGAAGAATGGCAGCCTAATAATTAATCCAAAAGATACACCCCAATTTTGATCTGTTTGCCTGCTCCCTGTCTATAGTGAGTGTTCCGCGATCGAGATTAAGCTCTATGATCAAATGCTGTAAAGCATAGATTGCGTGTTTTCTGGTGAGTGCATGGCTTATTCTGCGGCAGATTCAACGGCGACGGCGTGGCACAGTATTGAACCTGAGAAAGCCTTGGAGATCCTGCAAAGCGATCGCCAGCGGGGACTCACAAACGAACAGGTGCGAGAACGGCGAGAGCGATATGGACTCAATGAGTTAGAGGAAGGCGCGGGGCGCAGCAGTTGGGCAATTTTGCTCGATCAGTTTAAAAACATTATGCTGATCATGCTGATTGCCGTTGCGGTAATTTCAGCGTTTATCGATATTCGGGGCGCACTGGCAAGAGGCGAAACGCCGTTTCCCAAAGATGCGATCTCGATTTTTGCGATCGTCATTCTCAACGGCGCACTGGGTTACATCCAGGAAAGTCGGGCAGAAAAAGCACTGGCCGCACTCAAGAAACTCTCTTCGCCCAAAGTGCGCGTGATTCGCGATGGCAGAACCAGCGAAGTTGATTCCAAAGAACTGGTTCCGG
>JAAUTJ010000627.1 GCA_012031475.1 Leptolyngbyaceae cyanobacterium SM1_3_5
TTTCCGATCGACGCCTACGAGCAGCAGGAAAACCGCTACTCAAATCAATTCCCGCCAATCTCGCAGACTTCCAGCGACTCCTGCAACAGATCGATCGCTGCCGAGGCGTGATTCATCTGTGGAGCCTCGATACAACCCTGGACAATCTGCAACCCGATCAAGAAGCAAGCTGTGGAAGCGTTTTGCATCTTGTTCAGGCACTGACTCAAGCGAACTGGACAGCATCGCCGCGCCTGTGGCTTGTGACGCAGGGCGCACAGCCCGTTGAAGCTTCGACTTTGCAGATTCAGCAAGCTCCGATTTGGGGATTGGGTCGCGTGATTGCGATCGAACATCCCGAATTGCGCTGCGTCCGCCTCGACCTCGACCCGGTTGGACAAAACGATGCTGAAATGCTGCTGGCGGAGGTCACCACTGATGATTCCAACGATCAGGTTGCTTACCGACGCGGCGATCGCTTTGTGCCGCGACTGGTGCGCCTGCGATCGACCCAAACCGATGCGCTGACGATTCCCGATGCGCCGTTCCAGCTGAAAACGTCGGGCTATGGCGTTTTGGAAAACCTCATGCTTCAGCCGATGACGCGGCGATCGCCGCCCCGGATGAAGTCGAAATCGCCGTTCGCGCCGTTGGCCTGAATTTCCGCGATGTTCTGAACGCGCTGGGAATGCTCAAGGACTACACCGAGCAGATGGGCATCGCGAATGCAGCCGACCTGCCGTTTGGCGGCGAATGTTCCGGCACGATCGTTGCGATCGGCTCCAACGTCTCGCACTGAAGTCGGGATGCCGTAATTGCCGCGCAAACGATCCGGCAGTTTTGGGCAGCTTTATCACCGTGCCCGCCGCCTTTGTCGTGCCGAAGCCCGATCGCCTCAGCTTTGAAGAAGCCGCCACCATCCCCACCACGTTTTTGACCGCTTACTACGGATTGCATCGGCAAGCGCAACTGCAACCCGGAGAGCGCGTGTTGATTCATGCCGCAGCGGGCGGCGTCGGTCAGGCTGCCGTCCAGCTTGCCCAGCGCATCGGCGCGGAAGTTTGGGCAACTGCCAGTCCCAGCAAGTGGGATGTTCTCAAATCCAGCGGTGTTCCGCAGGTGATGAACTCGCGATCGCTGGATTTTGCTGACGAAATCCACAGCCGCACGAACGGACAAGGCGTTGATGTTGTCCTCAACAGTTTGAATGGCGACTTCATTCCCAAAAGCCTAGAGGCACTGCGATCGAACGGACGTTTCGTAGAAATCGGCAAGCTCGGCATCTGGACAGCCGAACAGATGCAGGCGGCGCGATCGGACGTGGGCTATTTCCCCTTCGACCTGCTTGACATCTCGCTGCAAACGCCAGATTTGATTGCTCAAATGCTGCGCGAACTGATGGCCGACTTTCAAGCCGGAACGCTCCAGCCGCTGCCGCACAAAGTCTTTGCGCTGCAAGACGTGGTGAGCGCATTTCGATTCATGGCGCAGGCCAAGCACATCGGCAAAGTCGTGATTCGCATTCCCGATCGATCCACGCCCGACACCCCCATCCGAGCCGACGGCAGCTATCTGATCACGGGCGGATTGGGCGCTTTGGGAATGCAGGTCGCTGACTGGCTGGCGAAGCAGGGCGCTCGACATCTCGTTTTGACCGGACGGCGATCGCCCTCTCCCAGTGTCCAACAGCAAATCGACCAGCTTGAGCAAGCCGGAACGCAAGTGCTGATCGCGCAAACTGATGTCGCCAACTTTGAAGAAGTCAGGCATCTGCTCGACACGATCGCCACTTCGATGCCGCCGCTGCGGGGCATTCTTCATGCGGCGGGCGTTCTGGAAGATAACCTGCTGCAAAATCAAACCTGGGCGCAGTTCGATCGCGTCATGCAGCCCAAAGTCGCCGGAGCCTGGAATCTGCACAGGCTGACGCAGCACCAGCGATCGACTTTTTTCGTGTGCTTCTCTTCAATTTCTGCCCTGCTCGGCTCACCCGGACAAGGCAACTACGCCGCCGCCAACGCCTTTTTGGATGCGCTGTCGCACCATCGTCGCGCCTTGGGACTGCCCAGCAGCAGCATCAACTGGGGGCCTTGGGGCGAAGCGGGCATGGCGGCAAGCCTGAGCGATCGCGAGCAGGCACGTTGGGCAGCGCAGGGCATCACCCCGATCGCCACCGAGCAGGGCTTGCAAATCTTGGGCGACCTGATCGATCGACGCATTCCGCAGGCGGGCGTCGTCCCGATCGACTGGTCAAAATTCTCCCTGCCGCAAGGCATAATTCCGCCATTTCTGGCTGAACTATTAACAACTGCCCCAACTGCCGCCCCATCTGAAATTCGCCAGCAGCTTGACCGCAGCGCCCCGATCGATCGCCGCCGTTTGCTGATGGCGCATGTGCGATCGCAAATCGCCAAGGTTCTCGGTTTGAGTTCTGCGGACGCGATCGATCCGCAGCAAGGCTTCTCCGATTTGGGCATGGATTCGCTGATGTCCGTTGAACTGCGAAGCCGCCTGCAAACCAGCCTGGAATGCGTCGTGCCGACCTCGCTCGCCTTCGACTATCCCACCGTCGAGGCAATGGTGGACTACCTCTTAGAGGAACTGTTCCCCACAGCGGAAGCACCAGAAGAACCGATCGCCACAGGTTCAACCGGGGCGATCGCCGCTGACCTGGAAGCGCTTTCAGACAGCGAAGCCGAAGCGTTACTGCTCAGCAAACTAAACGGCATGAGGTACTAAGCCAATGAGTTCAGTTGATTTGAATACTCACTTGAATACTGACTTGAATACTCACTTGAATACAGTTGATTCTTCCCAACTGTCTCCGGTCAAACGCGCCCTGCTCGCTCTCGAAGCGATGCAGGCCAAGCTCGACGCGATCGCGGCGCGCGTCGTCAAGCAGCCGGCCAAGCCGTCCAAGTCGCTCGAGCAAGCCTGCGACGACCTCATCGTGATCTACGAGGAGTGGGTCAAGGCGGTGTACTTCGACGACGATGGCTTCCAGCTCAATTTCTTCGATCACAAGAAGAAGAACCTCGGCGAGGTCATGACCAAGTGCGCCAAGCTGCAGAGCATCCCGGCGACCGACTGCTGGATCGAGGTCATCAAGGGCGTGGCGGCCGAGGACTTCAGCGAGGCCGACGCCAAGGTCGTGCAGAGCAAGCCGGACTTCCTGGTCGACGAGTGCATCCGGCAGTTCGCTCCGGAGACGCTGCAATAGGTGAGCAATCGACGGCAGGCGCTGTCGAACGTGGGCGGTCGCATCGAGGCCCGCGGTGATGCGGCGTTTCGCGTGCCGTTGGTCGCGGCCATGGAGGCGCAGGGGCACGGCGAGCAAGGGG
>JAAUTJ010000033.1 GCA_012031475.1 Leptolyngbyaceae cyanobacterium SM1_3_5
TGAGCCAAAAACGCTACTGCTGGGGCGACGAACCGCTACGCGATTCGATCGGCACACGCCTCGACCCGCGCAGCTTCGATCAGGCGAAACTAATGCAATTACTGCAAGCTGATTTGCGCTCATGAATTCACAAGAGGCAGCGATGAATCACATCCCGAAGCTTTACGATCGCGATTTCGATTTGTGGGTGTCTGATACCGTTGCCAAACTGAAAGCGCGTCAGTTTCACGAACTTGATTTGGAAAATTTAATTGGGGAAGTTGAAAGTTTGGCAAAGCGAGACAGACGAGAAGTTGAAAATTGTCTTGATGTCCTGCTCAATCACTTACTCAAACGCTGTTACGTTGACTCACCTGAGAATTATCGCGGCTGGGAAATCACGATTCGCGAACAGCGCAAACAATTGCAGCGTTTGTTGAAGCAATCTCCCAGTTTCCAAGCTTATTTTGCTGAAGTGTTTGATGCCGTGTGGCGATCGGCTTTGGCGGATGCCCAAGAAGATTACCCGCAAGTTGAATTTCCGGCTCAATGGCCGTTTAGCCGTGAAGCAGATGCACTGCTAGTCGATCGATTTTGGCAGAACTAAACTATTCCGACTTACGACGCTGCTTAATGGGAATTTGGACAATAAATTCGGTTCCGGCTTCGAGAGTTGATAGACATTCCAGTTTGCCGCCATGTCGATCGGTGATGATTTGATAGCTGATCGAAAGTCCCATTCCGGTTCCTTTGCCGATCGGTTTGGTGGTAAAAAACGGGTTAAAAATCTGCTTTTGAACGTGAGGCGGAATGCCGCTGCCGTTGTCCGCGATCGCAATTTGCACCCACTGCTGATCGATCGCTGAAGTACAAATTGTAATTTGGCTAGGCTTCTCGTTAAGTTCTGATTCGGTGCGATCGCTATCTCGTTCTTCCAGCGCATCGATCGCGTTTGCCAAAATGTTCATGAAGACCTGATTTAGCTGTCCGGCATGACATTCCACGCGGGGTAGATCGCCGTAGTCTTTCACAACTTGAATTTCTGGATGCTGGGATGAAGCTTTTAGGCGGCTGCGTAGAATCATCAACGTACTGTCGATACCTTCGTGAATATCAACCGCTTTGTATTCTGTTTCATCAAGGCGGGAGAAATTTCGCAGAGAGGCGACGATTTCTTTAATTCGTTCTGCACCCATCTTCAGTGAAGCCAACAGCTTGGGTAGATCGCTTTTGATGAATTCATAGTCAAAATCTTGCAGTCTTGATTGAACCCTTTTAGAAGTCGAACCGTGACTCTCGTAAAGATCGACGATTTCGAGTAGTTCTTGAATATAGTCTTCTGCATGGCTAAGGTTGCCACAAATAAAGTTCATGGGGTTGTTGATTTCGTGGGCAACACCTGCCACAAGCTGACCGAGTGCAGCCATTTTTTCCATTTGCAGATGATAAGTGTAGTTGTTTTGAAGCTGAATGAAATTGGCTTCGATCGCCTGTGCTTCCTGTTCGGCTTCTTCCAAACAGTCCAAAGCCAAATCGGGAATTTGCGAACAGGCCAGCAGTAGCTGATAAAAATCAATCACACCGTAGCTGTCAGCCGCCAGTTCAATCAGCAGCGGCTCATAGATTAAATGAGCGGGTCGCCGCAGTGCAGTTTGTGTTGCTTCCACGATCGAAATATCTTTTGAGAGAATTAAAACTTCCGATTCCAAAAAGCCGTAGAGAACTTCGATCGATCGTCTCGCAAATAGTTCTTGTCCGTATGGGCGACTGATTTGCTCAAATAGTCTGCGTCGCGAAATCATGCCGCGAAGTGACTTTTTTTCAGTCAAAATAACTCCGGGCAAGCGCGATTCTTGCTCAAATCGTTCGATCAAAGCGCGACCGGGACGATTAATTTCAATCTCAGTTTTCCAGGTGGGTAATTCACCAAGCGTTGAAGTGATTTGAAGCCGCATTCGCTGGAGATCTCCTGCATTTGCCTACAGGCTTAAAAGTTATGTCACATTCCTCGAATGCACCTAGCTTCCCAGTGTAGTAAACCAGCTTTAAGAATATGTTAAAAGCGAGTAGCGGCAGAGCAAATCTGCCGCTGTTTTATTCATTTGTGGGGCTGCAACGCCGTTTAACGTCGCCCTTTTAGACGATGGCTTCGTAGCCTTGTAGCGCAGTGAACATCGTAGCCTTGGTTGAGCGCGGCCTTTCTTTCAAGCTAGCAACAATTTAAATCAGCAATCTTTCGACCCCAATTGCTTCAATTCGATCGATTTCATCTAGCGATCGAACTTTGTCGATCAGTGAACATTTGCGGACAAAATAAACACCAAAAAGCCTGTAACTGCTTAAGCTACAGCTTTTGGATTAGCGCGCCCTGGAGGACTTGAACCCCCGACATCAGGTTTTGGAGACCTGCGTTCTACCAACTGAACTAAGAGCGCGGGCGGGCGGCTGAAGCTGCCTTACCCAGTTTAGCAGAAGTTGCACATCTAACTGTACTTGCTTGAAACTGTACTTACTTGAAGCGCTCTTTCAGGCGAGTCGCTTTACCCACGCGATCGCGCAGATAGTACAGCTTGGCGCGGCGAGCTTGACCCCGACGCAGAATGTCAATCTTGGCAACGCGCGGCGAATGCACGAGGAAAACCCGCTCAACGCCCACGCCCTGAAAGATGCGGCGGACGGTGATGGTCTTGTTAATGCCGCCGTTACGCATTGCAATAATCGTGCCTTCATACGGCTGGACGCGCTCTTTACCACCTTCAACAATTCGTACCCCGACGCGAACCGTATCGCCAATCTCCAAAGCGGGAAGATCCTGCTTAAGCTGTTCCGCCTCGATCGAGCGGATAATCTCAACGGCACTCATGACTTTTGCCTAAAACTCACAGTCTCCTATATTACCTTGGAAATCTTGAAAAAGTCTATATGCTGCTTTGGTGTGGGGACAGATGCTTCCTTCAGGCGCTTTCAAGCAAAGTGTTTTGTTTCACTGAAGTTTGGCAGCGCGATCGCTGAATTTGAACAGACCCATCAAAACGATGAAGCAGACGCAGGGATTCTGCCTAAAGAGTGACGAGCGACTCCCCTTGGGGGGGATAAAGCATCTCAAGGGGATCAATATATTTAACTTTCATAAACCTTTGTTTAATTAATCGCGGTGGGGAATTGTTATGGCCTATGTGAATCGACCGAATATCGCTGAACCTGCTGTGGTTCCCGCCGCAGTAGACTATCACGATCGCGTCCGTTGGGGTCCGATCATTGCTGGCTTGGTTGTGGCTTTAGCTTCGCAATTGGTGTTGAGTGCGTTGGGTGCATCGATTGGTCTTAGCACGATCGCCAGTTCTGGCGCACCGCGCACGGATGCAGGCGGCGTTGGCTCAGCCGTTGGCATTTGGTCAATTATCAGCCTGTTTATCTCGCTGTTCTTGGGTAGCTGGGTGATGGCTCGCTGCTGCGGTCCGATGAATCGCAGCACCGCGATGCTGAATGGTGCAGTTTTGTGGGCAACGACGCTCGCTCTGAGTGCTTGGCTGCTGGCAAGCGGCGTGACAGGTGCGTTTGGCGTGATTGCAGCCAATGCGGGTGATGTGGTGGGTCAGGTCGCTCCGAGTGGCAATCTGCCGACGGACGTGCCGGACGTGAATGCTCCGACTGCCCAGCAGACGCGAGAAATTACGGGCAATGCAGCAAAGGGCGGCTGGGGCTTTACCTTTGGCTCGCTCTTGGGTTTAGTGTCTTCCTTGGTTGGGGCTTCGTTGGGAACGCGCAAGCCGCGCACGATCGCAACGACAACCTACGCCGATCGCTAACGCTCATTGAATTCGGGTTGTCCCTCTTTGGCTGCGGCTGAGGAGGGCTTTTTGCAAATTTATGTTGTGAAGCGATCGCTTGAACTGAATCGATCGCTTCACAACACCAAGATCCCAGGTAGGATCAACCCATCCACTCTAATTAACCTCCATTCCTAAACCTCTCGAATCAAGGCGATCGTCGTCAATCCCAACCGTAATTTACGATGTTTGAGCGCATTTTAATCTGTACAGAATTCACGGATGGGCTGAGTCGTCTGACTGATTTTGTCGGTGACTTGGCGATCGCTGGCGTGAAACAAATTGTGTTTCTCCATGCCGTTCCGCTGATCGAATCGAGAACGATTCCCAAAGTCGATCAGGAAAAAATTGATCAGGCAAAAGCCCAATTTGCCAAAGCGCTGCAACAAACTCCAGAAGGCATTGAGGTGAAGGCCGAAGTTGAGTCAGGAAAGGCCGTTGATGCGATTCTTAAAACGGCAAAAACCTATCAAACTGAGCTAATTATTTTAGGAACGCAAAGTCGCGCTTTTATCACCGAAAAGCTGTTTGGCAGTACGCTAGTTGAACTATCCCGACGCATCACTATTCCAATGCTGGTGCTGCGTCCTCAACTAATTGCAACGTTTCGATCGGAAGAATTGCGGTTACGCTGTCAGCACCTTTTTCAAAATTTGCTGTTGCCTTATAACGGCAGTGAGTCGGCTCGCCATCTGCTCGATCGCATCAAGCATCTTCTCCAAACAAATTCTGATTCAACCGTCGAACGCTGCTTTTTATGCTGGGTAGTTCGCGATGGAAATCGGCGCGATGTGTCGATCGAACCGCTGCTCGATCAGGCCAGAGCCGAACTATTGCCCGTCCAATCTCAACTGGAACAGCTTCATGTGCAGGTGGAAACCGCAGTTCGACAGGGCGACCCGATCGCCGCAATTTTAACCGTTGCAGATACGCATGACACCAGCGCGATCGTACTCACCTCAGATGCTTCAAGTCAACGTTTTGAATGGTTTGTCACAAGCTTTGCCGGGGAACTGTTGCGCCGCAGTCTACATCCAATCTTGTTTTTTCCACCTGCTGGAAATAGCAAAAGCTAGTACCTAGTCGCGTTAGTGAAACAGTTCTTTGAATCAGTTTCCCCGGCAAAATCTCATCATCCTGCACCACATGAAAATATTAGGCTGGTGAATTCAATTGTTTGTTCGATCGGCTATGCTCAACTATGTCGCTTTTATGAATGATCATCGAAACAATTTAGATGAAGCTAGAAGTCGTTACTGCGATAATTGCAGCCATTGTTGCGGTAGTCAGCGCCGTCATCAGCATCTACGGTCAAGCTCGCATTGCCCAATTGACCGATCGACTGATGAAACAACGAGAAGCCGAATCGCGGGAAGCTCAAACGGCTAGTTTGATGTCTAAGTACCGAGATCCTTTATTGCGTTCGGCGATCGATCTTCAAAGCCGTTTGTACAACATTCATCAAAACAAATTTTTGGAGCGTTTCTATCAGGAATCACCCTCTGCACAAAATTACGCGCTTTACAACACACTTTATGTTGTGGCTGAATATTTTGGCTGGGTAGAAATTCTGCGCGGAGAAATTCAGTTTTTGGATTTGGGCGATCTGGAACGAAATCGCCGCTTGAGTGAACTTTTAGCAAGTATTAATCAAGCATTTGGGCGTTATGGACGGCACACGCTCGGAAGCAATTTTCGACTTTTTAATGGCGAACAGCGAGCGATCGGGGAAATCATGGCAGTTCCTCGTTCTAATAGTGAAGTGATTGGGTATGACTGCATTGGTTATGCCACGTTTGTGAAAAAGATGAGCGATCCGGAATTTGCAGGTTGGTTCACCAAGCTTAGAGATGATGTTGACGCGATCGGAAATCAGTCTGCGGTTGATTTGAAAAGAATCGTACTGATTCACAGTAGACTGATCGATCTAATTGATTTTCTTGATCCTCATTGTGTCAGAGTGCCACCCCAGCACCGCACTAGAATTGAACAGCAGTAATCATCTGGTGTTCATCCGCTCAACGCTTGAAAACAACCACAAACCTCAAACCCGATCGCCCCACCTCATCCATCTAAAGCGAGGGCAGCATCACCGTAAAGCAAGTGCCTTGATTGGGAGTGCTATCGACTTGGATTTCGCCTTGATGCGCTTCGATGATTGTTTTAGCAATTGCTAATCCCAATCCCGATCCGCTGGTGGTTCCGGCCTGCTTGCGGCTACGGGCTGAATCGACTCGGTAGAAGCGATCGAACAGATTTGGAATCGCTTCAGCCGGAATGCCAATTCCCGTATCTTGCACTTGAATTTCTAGCTGTCCTAAGTGCTTGTGATGCGTTGCGGTGACTTGAACTTTGCCGCCGGAGGGTGTGTATTGAACAGCGTTGCTGAGCAGATTTGTGAACAGGCGAGTTAGCTGGTCGCGATCGCCCAACACTTCCAATTCACCACTCGTATTCAAACTGAAAACGATGTTTTTCCAGTGCGATCGATTGCTGTTCCTGCACGACTTCTGAGAGTAATTCTTTGAGGTCGAGGCGATCGCTGCGGCGGGGTGCAATGGCGCTATCTTGACGAGCCAGAAACAGCAAATCATCGACCAAGCGACCCAAACGGCGCGTCAATCGTTCCACGACTTCAAGCTGCTGATGCTGCAAATCTGGGTCAGGATCGGCCAGGGCGACCTGTACGTTGGTTTGGATGACGGCGATCGGATTTCGCAACTCGTGCGATGCGTCTGCGGTGAACTGCTTGAGCCGCTGATAGGAATCGCGAACCGGAGCCATTGCCAGACCGGAGAGGAACCAGCCGATCGCCCCGACAATTGCCACCATCAGCACAATTCCCAGGCTGAGATCAAAATCAGTTGCCGACTCGGTTTCGCCACTTCAAACCAGGGATGACTGACGCGCAAATAGCCCAACACCTGCCGCCCCACTTCGACGCGCTGCGTCACCTGACGGAGCAGCAGGCGATCGGTTTGATGCACGGTTTCGCCGCTGCTCGGATGCACGGGCAGATTCAGCGGCACATCCAGCGTAGACCACAGCAGATTCCCGGTTGGGCTGAACCATTCGAGATCGATGTGGTCGTCCTCGGCTGTGACGGCGTTGTTGCCAAAGCTGGCTTCTAGGTTGAGGCGAAAGGGCGACTGCGTGGGGTCGTCAGCCGATTCGACGACGATCGATCGCTGCACCACTTCGACGACATGATTCAGCGTATCGTCCACCCGCTCAACCAGCGTATGCCGCACATACAGATAAAATCCGGTGGCGAACAGCAGCAGCAACACCGCTGTCACCGCGCCATACCAAAGCGCCAACCGCTGCCGAGTCGCTTGAAACATACGTGAAATATAATCTAAAGCTGCACGTTTTTGAGGTGGCTGCGCGGATCGAAGCTGCGCTGGTCGCGAATTTTTTCATACGCCTCGCGTTCGATCGCACTTCAACTCACGCGGCGGCACAATCACGATTTTGACAAGCTGATCGCCGCGATCGCCCTTCGGCGTTGACCAGCCTTTGCCCCGCAGTCGCAGGGTTTGACCCGATCGAATGCCTGCCGGAATATTCATCGTCACGCTGCCGTCCGGAGTCGGCACTTCGATCGAACCGCCCAAAACCGCTTCATCCGGGGCGATCGGCAGATCGCAGGTGAAGCTGTCTCCATCGAAGTGAAAGAACGGATGCGGCTGGAGGGCAACGATCAGGTAGAGATCGCCGCGCTGTCCGCCATAGGGACTGGGCTGGCCTTTGCCCTTGACGCGAATCCGGGTTCCAGGTTTGACGCCGCACGGGATCGTGACTTCGATCGATTCGCTGCCCAAGCTCAAGCGCTTTTGTGTGCCGCGAAAGGCTTCTGAAAGGGAAAGCGTCAGGGTCGATTCGAGGTCTGCGCCTGCGGGTTGTCCGGTCTCGAAGTTGTCGAAGCCGTTGAAACCACCGGGACTGGTGCGATAGCCGCGTCCGCCGGGAGTGGTGTTGAAGCGGCCTAAAAGTTCGTTAATGAAATCGTCGAAGCTGCTGTACTGATTGAAGTCATAGCCGTCCACATTGGAACCGGGGGGACGCCCGCCGCCGAAGCCTTCCGCCTGCCGCCAATATTGTCCAAAACTGGTCGTATTTTTTGCGCTTGTCAGGGTCAGACAGCACCTCGTAAGCTTCGTTGGCTTCCTTAAATCTCGCTTCGGCGGCTTTGTCACCGGGGTTCATGTCTGGGTGATATTGTCGCGCCAGTTTGCGAAACGCCTTTTTGATTTCGTCTGCGCTGGCCGTTTTGCTGACGCCCAACTGCAAATAATAGTCCTTAAAATTGGTTGCAGCCATCCGCCTGCCTCCCACATAGCCATTTGGTATATTTCCGATCGTAAACTACCAGAAATCAAAGTGGGGGCGCGATCGGTTTCCACGCGAGTTTCGATCGCAATCCCCGTAAGCATCTGAGTAACTGAACGAAATTAGCTTGTGGAGACGTAAACTTTGCCCTCACCCCTAGCCCCTCTCCCCTAGAGAGAGGGGAACAAGAGCCTTTCCGGTTCCTCTTGTATTTTGCAGCTTTTGTATTTTGCAGCTTTTGCATTTTGCAACTTAAAGACCGCTTAGCCTGTACCAATTCTGTCTGAAGTGACATGGAACGATGGGCTTAAGCCCATTGCCTGACAAGGGTTAATTTTGTGCAAGCTCATTCAGGAATCAAAACATTTGTGCTTTGGTGTCGAGCCGAACTGTTAAGTGTCACATAGCAGTTCTAGTCCCTCTTCTGTCACTTTGCTGAGAGCAGAATCAACGTACCCCTCAAGCCGCCTGTGCTGGAGGGGGTCGTTCAATGCGAAAGTGACCAATTTGATGCATCAGCTTGGACAAGCCACGCTTGAGTCCTGGAATGGCAACCACCTCCAACCACCGCGCCAAAGCACTCCAACAGAAGTACGGCTGTAGCAGCCAGCGCAAGTTGTTCAACGCACTCTTCCAAGTCGTTCCAGTTTCCCACTGCCGATGCTGAGCAAATGGTGCATCAAGGCCGCACTCCTGCGCGATCGCCTCGGTCGCATTCAGTTTGAACGCTTGAGCATGAAGGCTCGCTAAACAGTAGGCGCTGAAAACCATTTCCCACCAGCGCTCAAGACTAAAGTAGTCCGTCAGGCGGAAGTCTGCCCAGCCGAGTTCATTGTTGACTTGCTTGAAGCCAGACTCAATCCAAGTTCTCAAGCTGTACAAACCCGGCAGACGCAAAATCTTTCCTGGCAAGTTGGTCAGGATGAACCCACTGTCAGCTTTGTCGGGCTGCTCACTTGCGCCTTTGGTGATTCGGAAGTAGCGCGTTGAGCGTCGTGTACCGAAGATGATTTCGCGGATGTGATGGCGATCGGTGGGTTGGACAACCAGGGCTTGAGCATCGGCTCGCCAACGGTTGTAGCGAACTCGCTTCTCCGGTCTCATCCATGCACAACACGATGCGGCGTTTTCCAATCGCACGTGCAATCAATTCCAGACGAGCAGCCTTGAGGTGTTCAACTTTCCAGATGCCATCGTGCAGGAAATGATGGAGGCTTTGAGCGTTTTGAAGGCCAACTAGCTTGGCGATCGCAGGCAGTGTTCTACGGGGTCGTTCACTGAACATCCCGACGTGCAAAAACTTGAACTGCTCAAAACTCCTGACATCGCCAAACAGGTGGCAGTCAGCTTGGCAGGATGGGTCGATAAAGCCTACAGCAGCGACGGGTTCTCGTTGCTCAATCATCCTCTGAGGCGGACGTTCAACTCCTTTTAATTTATCTCTCAACAAAGTGACAGAGGAGGGATAATAGCAGCCCTAATTGATGGGTGAACAGTGAGAATTTTGCCCTTGCTGAATCCCTCTCCCTGAAGGATAAGGACTTTGAATCTTGCTCCCTTTTCCCCAAGGATAAGTGCCGGGGATGAGGGCGGATTGAGTTCATGACTCACCTAGGATTGCTATAGTTACTTCTTGCAACAGGAGGTAAAAAATTCACAATATCGTTCTTGATCTCTTATTGAACTGATCGTTGTTTAAGTCGAACAGGCGAAAGGAATCCTTCTGAAAATCAACCGAGGGCTTCATCATTTCTTCAGGGAAACTACAGTTTTCTTGACAGTAAATTTATAAACTTTACTTCGGGAGGAAAACCGTTTGACAGAATTTAACCCTTCTGCAAAACTTTAGGGGTAGAAAGCTCGATCGCAACGTTGTTTGGTATTCGATCGCAGTCGAGTTTTTACTGCCTTAATGAAAGGGATCGAGCATTGGTCTGAAGTTCCAGTAATTGCACTGAATCATCAAGCAGCTTGAGGTTATTGGTATGCCAACACCGCGTGTGGCGTTTTCCTTCGCACTCTCGGAGGCGGCGGCGCTGAGCGAATTCTGCTGAATCTGTCGCGGGGTTGTGCGGAAAAGGGTTGGAGGTCGATTTGGTTCTCAGTGCCGGGGAAGGCTTGGATTTGTGGGAGATTCCTGCTGGAGTGCGTGTTGTAGACTTGCAGGCTCCGCGTGTTTCGGCCAGCATTCCCAGCCTGATTCGCTATTTGCAGCGCGAACAGCCTGTGCGATCGTTCCCAGTTTGCACTACGCCAATGAGGTGGCACTGCTCGCGAAGTTTCTGGCACGTGTCCCGACAAAGGTTCTGATTCCTGAACACAACGTTTTGTCTACGGAGGTGAAACAGCACGAGAAATCGCTGGCTCGAAAGCTGATCCCGTTTGTTGTTCGGACGATGTACCCGTTTGCCGATGCGATCGTTGCAGTTTCTCATGGCGTTGCAGCCGATCTTGCACAGATCACAGGATTGCCCAAGGAGCGGATTCAGGTCATTTACAACCCTGTGATTTTCCCAGATCTATACGAGAAAGCACAGGAGCCAGTCGATCACCCTTGGTTTCAGCCTGGAGAGCCTCCGGTAATTTTGGGCGTCGGCAGACTGGAAGATCAAAAAGATTTCCCGACCCTGATTCGCGCTTTTGCTCAAGTCAAGCAGGTGCGATCGGCTCGGTTGGTGATTCTCGGCTGGGGGCCCGATCGCCCTCAGCTAGAAGCGCTTGCTCAAGAATTAGGTGTCGAGCAAGACCTGCTGCTGCCGGGATTTGTGAATAATCCCTTCGCTTATATGGCAAAATCAGCGGTGTTTGCGCTTTCTTCCGCCTGGGAAGGATTGCCAACCGTGCTGATCGAAGCGATGGCGCTAAAAATTCCGGTGGTTTCTACGGATTGCAAAAGTGGACCCGCTGAAATTTTGGCGAATGGTCAGTATGGTTCTTTAGTCCCGGTAGGAGACAGCAGGGCGATGGCAACGGCGATTTTAGAAGTGCTAAATGGGCATCCGAAGGTTCTTGCTCCGGAGTGGCTAGACCAGTTTACTTTGCAATCATCAACTCAGAAATATCTAGATCTGCTCGATATTTCCTGCAAGCCTTCTCACAGTGAAACGATGCAAAATCTGACGCAATGATAGCTTAAGTAAAGGCGTTTTCGCTTGATAAGTCTAGGCTATCGTCTACTATTTCTCATGGAATTGATCACAATGCTGAGCATCATTACCCCTGTCTATAATGGCGAGGCTTTCATTGAAAAGTGCATTCATGCGGTACTGGAGCAGCACTGCGACGATTTAGAACACATTATTATCGATGGCGGCTCGAAAGACCAAACAGCAGAAGTCATTCGGCGCTATGCAGATCAGCACCCTTCTATCCGCTGGGTCTCTGAGAAAGACCGGGGGCAATCTGATGCGATGAACAAAGGTATTCAGATGGCAAAGGGTGAAGTGCTAGGAATTTTGAATGTGGATGATTTTTATGAGCCAAACACCTTAAATCGAGTCGTTGAGATTTTCCAGGATTTGCCAGAACCGAGTTTTGTGACGGGTAATTGTAATCTTTGGAATGATGCAGGCGAGATTTTTGAGGTGAATAAACCGAAAGATCTCAATTTTTTAAATCTGGTATCGTGGACGAGTCCGATTCCCTACAATCCATCTGCTTACTTCTATCACAAATGTTTGCATGATGCGATCGGTCTGTATGAAATTGATGAACACTATGCAATGGATTTGGATTTTATTCTCAAAGCCGTGCAGGTTGCAAACCTTGTATACGTTGATGAGATGTGGGGAAACTATCGCCAAATTGAAGGAACGAAAACAGTTAGTTCTGGTCAGGCAGATCAAGCGAAACAGCATCGCATTCGCGTCCTAGAAAAGCATCGTCAAAGTTTACCGCTAATTCAGCAATGGCAAGCGGCTTTTGGGGTATCCGTTATCTACAAATTCAGATACTTCTCGTCGCATCCCCAAGACATTTTACCTGTCCTCCAGTCAAGGCTGTTTCGAGGTATTGAATCGAAGTTTCAGTAGCTTCATTGAGGCCGAAATGTAGCATCTAAAATTTGTTCATCGATACACTTAGCGTAAGACGCTTGTGGCAGGCCGAATTTCTAGTTATCACTTCTTGCATCTTCTGAGTAAAGCGTGTTCATCAAAAGCGGAAAGCCGATCGCATGAAAGTACTGCATATCAATCAGTCTGATGTAGTTGGAGGTGCTGCAATTGCAGGGTATCGGCTACATCAAGCGCTGCTCAATGAAGGCATTGATTCCAATCTCTTAGTCGGTGCTAAACATGGCGACAGCGATCGAGTGGATACGGTCTACCGCAGACAAATCATAGAGAAAATTCTAAGAAAGGGATTTTGCAACCCTCTAGGTCTCAATTACATTGACTTAGTTGCCAGCTTCGATCTACCAAAGCATTCATTTTTTCAAACAGCATCTGTTCTTAATTTCCATAACCTGCACACCGGATACTTCAACTATCTCGCGATCGTGCTCTGACCAAACGCAAGCCTGCTGTATTTACGCTTCACGATATGTGGAGCTTTACAGGGCACTGTGCCTATAGCCTTGACTGCGATCGCTGGAAGCACGGCTGCGGTCACTGCCCTTATCCAGATGCCTATCCCGCCGTGAAAAGGGATAGCACTGCGATCGAGTGGAAGTTGAAGCAGTGGGTTTATCAGCGGTCCAACTTGGCGATCGTTACTCCCAGTTTGTGGCTAACTGAACAGGCAAAACAGAGTATGCTGAGCCACTTGCCAATTCATCACCTTCCATATGGCATAGACACTGATCTTTATCAGCCACTGAATCAAAGAAGCTGTCGGTTGGAGTTAGGAATTCCTGAGCAAAAAAGGTTTTGATGTTCGGAGCAGAAATCATTACCGACCCTCGCAAAGGAGGAGACTTACTGATACAGTCACTAAGCTGCTTGCCAGATTCCCTAAAGCGGGAATGTATTTTGTTGGTCATTGGTAAAGGGGGAGAGATTGTTTCAGATGCAGTTGGAATTGCAACTGTCAATCTGGGCTATGTCTCGGAAGAACACAACAAAGCAACTGCCTATTCTGCTGCGGATCTCTTCGTTTTCCGACTCGAAACGATAATCTACCATTGATGTTGCAGGAGAGTCTGGCTTGCGGTACGCCAATGGTTTCTTTCCGCGTCGGAGGTGTTTCTGATTTGGTGCGTCCGGGCATAACAGGATACTTAGCAAATTCCGAAGATGTTCAAGACATGACTCGCGGAATTGTTCAGCTTCTTGAAAATGAAGAACTGCTAAAGCAGATGCGTGTAAACTGCCGAGAGATTGCGGTTGAAGAATATTCTTTAACACTGCAAGCCAAAAGGTATGCTGAACTTTACCAAAGCCTCCTCAAGGACTGATGAATTTGAAGTAGGAGCAAGGCGCGATCACTGAGCTTTAACCAAACAGTTCCATTCTGAAATTTTTGCTAGCACTGCGGCTGGAGGCTGCGATCCGTCTCGGATCAGCGAAGCTGTCCGCTCTGCCAAAGGATGCTGCTGAAACTGGCCGCTGACGGCGTACTGCGCCAGTGCTAAGTATTCTCTCAAGAGCAGGTGCGCTTGCCGTTGGGTACTCCAGTTGGGCGGCAGCGGGCTGAAGCTGGGAGTGACCGTAAACCCAAAGCTGCGGAAGACCAAGAACGATCGCAGCATGTGCGGCGGGTCAGTCACCAGCAAAATCTTTTGGATGGGTTGACGATGCAAAATTGCCGCTGTGAACAAACCATTCTCGGCGGTTGTCTGCGAACATTCCTCGCCGCCCAAAGCGCTCGCGGTAATGCCGCTCTCCTGCAAGAACTGCACGATCGATCGCGCATCAAGCATTCCGCTGGCAAAAATCCGAGGGGCACGGTTGGCCTTCCAAAGGCTCCTCGTCAAATCAGCGCGGGGATCGCGCAATTCTTCTCCCCGTCCCAAGACGACGATCGCATCGACTTTTTCGCTCAAATCGGTGGGCAGGGAGGCCGTCAGCGCTTGAGTTGCCAGTTGAATGGCGATCGGGGAAGTTGCAGCGCAGTAGAGGAGCAGTCCAACCGCAAAGGGATGAATCAGCCAGCGCCGCCAACGACGTGTACTTGCTTGCCAAAGTATCCACAGCGAGACGAGCAGGATTAAGACATTCATTCAGAATCTCGCAGTTCTAGTTGGTTTAATTGCGTACTCACCCATACCTTTGCTCAGCGTTGTCCGAAGCAAGAGTGCAACCAGGATTGGCGATCTCCAATCGTTGCTTACCAAAAAATGACAGCAAGGTGGCCGATTTTCTGTCGCTAATATAAAGAAATACCAAAGAATAGTTTAAAGTTTTCATGAAGTGAACCAGTGTTCTTTCTTCAGTAGAAAGCGCAGTTCAACCGTTCAGCTACAAGCATAACCAGGCTTTTAGGCTCGAATCGACCTTCAAGGCGATCGCTATAGTCCAGTCACAGAGGGACATACGGCAGCAGCATAGCAGCTTCTTCTCTTGGGAAGAATCTCTGTGTAAAGTTTCCGTGAAAATGCTGGACTGTGCATAAAGACTGCTTTTTTTTTCTTCTAACTCAGGATATTGTTGTTGAATCTAACTTACGGCGGATATTACGTAGATGTCTGCGTGAATGTCGCCATTTTTGTTCTTCTTCGCCGTGTCTAACTCTTTCGGTCATTTCGTCTCTCTACCTCTAGGGTTTACATCGCTCTAAATAGGTAACCGTCAAAACGATAAACGCTACAAGGTGCTAATTCATAAAAGTGTTGATCTACTGCTCATCAGCAGGTCTGTAACTAGGCTAAGTTGCAAATTTTGCCGAAGATAGTGCTAGTCGATTCGCAAGGCTGATCGGCTCTTCGCTACATTCGGGCGAGGAAACGCAGCGGAAAGCAAGTTTGAGTGCTTGACTCCTTCATTGCGAGCAGCCAAGGCCAACCTTGTTTTTGAGAATTATCTCTATTTTTTGTTCGACTCAGATCGACGGAACGACATGAAAAGTTGCTGCTAAAAAGGACAAGATTTAATGCTGAAAGAACACCTTCCGGTTCAGAGGGTACTGGGGTTTCCGATCGCCGCACTCTCATTTGAAGCTCAAACCGCATTGATGATGCGGTGGGCACAAAGTCGGCTCAGCAAGGTTGTGTGCATTGCGAATGTTCACATGGTGACCGAAGCCCACGAAACCGAGCAGTTTGGTCATGTTCTGCGGAGTGCTGATTTGATCACGCCAGACGGGATGCCGCTGGTGTGGATGTTAAAGCTGATGGGAGCCGTCGGGCAAGAGCGAGTCGCTGGCCCAGATGTCCTCTCGGCACTGTGTGCAAAAGCACCTCAGGCAGGCGTTAGCGTCTTCTTTCTCGGCTCACAAGCGACCATTTTAGACAAGATGCGGGTAAGGCTAGAGCAGGAATTCCCCAGCTTGAAAATAGCGGGCATGGAGCCGCTTCCCTTTCGACCCCTAACGGAAGCTGAAGATGCAGAAATCATTCAAAAAATTAACAGCAGCGGTGCCGGAATCGTCATGATTGCGCTGGGCTGTCCCAAGCAGGAGAAGTGGATGGCCGCCCATCACGGCAAAATCCAAGCCGTCATGATTGGGCTGGGAGGAGCTTTTCCCGTTTATGCCCGCATTTACAAGCGCCCGCCGCGCATGATTCAGATGGCAGGTTTGGAATGGCTCTATCGACTGGTTCAAGAACCGCGCCGCCTCTGGAAGCGCTACTTTGACACGATGCCGAAGTTTGTTTGGTTGGCGTCCAAGCAGCTAGCCGCAAGTTTCAGTCAATCCACCAAAGCGAAGCTCAATAAGGTTAAACCTAG
>JAAUTJ010000628.1 GCA_012031475.1 Leptolyngbyaceae cyanobacterium SM1_3_5
TGACGTTCCTGACGCCGATTTTTGCCCTGCTGTTCGGAAATCTATTTCTAGCAGAAGTCCTAAGCCCGCTTCAGTGGTTTGGCGTCAGCCTAACTTTGGTCAGTATTTATCTGATCAATCAGCGCGATCGCCTGGCAGAACAGGTACGAAACTGGCGGGTTGCCAAATTCTCAGAAACTTTTGAGCCAGCCCAAACGTCACAACCGCCAGAATCCGATTTTGTGATCGCCTCAGTAGACGTAACTGAAGCCACAAACCCGACCGGAGACTGAGCAGCATCACGGTTGGATTCACCTCGATCGCTTCAATCGCTCAGGCTTTGGCAAATTGGGAGTTTGCTTAATTTGTGATGTAGCACTCATTTAGCCTCCGATCGCATCGAAATTCGGTTTCGATCGCACCCCATCTAGCCGTCTGAGCGAATTTTCAGATAGTCTCTAGATGTGATTGACCTCGATCGCGGAGCGCTCCCCGCAGGGTATCGCCGTCTTCGATGCGAGCCATCTTTTTAGAATCCTCCTCGCCCCACATGCTCCATCGTCTTGCGATATTGCTGCTTGTTTGCACACCTGCCGCAGTGCCGTTTGTCAGCCCTAGTGCAGCGTCAGGGAGTCATTTCGCCCTCGCACCAGCTTTCGCAACGGCAATCGAGCCACCTGTGGCTGCGCCAAACTCGTCCTCTGCCGCTCCGGTTCAGCCTGTCATCGATCGCTGGGTGCTGCTGCTGATTACGTCGGGCATCGCTGGAGCGCTGTTTTTCATCATCAGCAGACGACAAGCTCCGCGACTGGCCGCTGCAACTGCTGGAGCGTCACAAGCCGCGATTTCAGCAGAAAGTTTGGATGAAAACCCTGCGACGCAAATCAATGGACACTGCGATCGCCCGTCCGAAGCGATCGCGCCAGATGCCACCATTCAAGAAACCACCCGCCTGCCCAAATTTGACCTGGCTGCCGAACTGCTCCGAGATTTGCACAGCACCGATCCGATGCTGCGACGTAAAGCAATTTGGGAACTGGGGCAGCGCGGCGAGTCGCAGGCCATTCAGCCGCTTGTCGATTTGATGATCGATTCGGATTCGCAGCAGCGCAGCTTGATTTTGGCGGCGATCGCTGAAATCGGTTCGCGGACGCTCAAGCCTTTACAGCGGGCGCTGATCATTTCTTTGCAGGACGAAAGCCCGGACGTGCGGAAAAATGCGATTCGAGATTTAACGCGCATTTACGACTCGATCGCCCAAACCAGCCAGCTTTTAACTCATGCGCTGAGCGATGGCGATGTCGAAGTCCAAGAAACGGCTCGCTGGGCAATGAATCAACTCAGCCGCATCCGCAGCGCAACCGAGACAGAAGACGCAACCGTGTTGCTGCATCCGATGTCTGATTCGGCTGTGGGCGATCGATCGACTACTCCGCAGCAAAACTCGATCGATTCCTATTGATGTCATTGACAGAAGCTATTGATGCAATTAATCGTTATCTAAAAAATTTGAAGATTACGCACTGATGCGGGTTTTGACAATTTTAGATTTTAGCTTTTGCAGAGGAAATAGAAGGGCATAGATGAGTCTTGCATCACTCCATAGAGCAAGCTATCAATAAAGCGCCAATTTCATGCTGTAACAGTCGATACTAATATCTAAACTTATTGACGCTATTTAAGAATCATTTTGTTTTCCTATTGCTAGCGCTTCAGAAGACTGTAATACTTACTCATTAAGTCGAGTAAATCATCGACTCTAAACAATCTACTCACAAGCATTCACTTAATCTCTATAGTACTCATCTGCCTTGCTTCGCACCTTTGCGTTAGCCACAGGTTCTAGTGAGTATTGAAGGTTTTTTACATCTTTTTGATGCACTGAAACTGGGTTGGTTTTGTGCTGCTTAAAGTTCGCTCTTTCGCCTGTTTTAAGGAGAGTTTTATGTCGTTTTCTCAGTATTCTCGCCGCAAATTCTTAGCAACAGCAGGCGCATCTGTTGCAGGTTCAGTTTTGTTGAAAGGCTGCGTGGGCAATCCGCCTTCGTCCACTGACAACGCCGCGTCCACCACTAGTAATGCTGCGGCTCCCGCTGTGAACGTGAATCCTGCGGATGCGCCCGAAGTCACCAGTATTAAACTCGGCTTTATTCCGATCGTGGAAGGTGCGCCGCTGATTGTTGCCCAAGAGAAAGGATTCTTTGCCAAATATGGCATGACCGGAGCCGAAGTTTCAAAGCAGGCCAACTGGGGTGCAGCGCGGGACAACGTGGAAATCGGCTCGGCAGGCGCGGCATTGACGGCGGTTTGTGGCAGATGCCGATGCCGCACTTGATCAGCGAAGGCTTAATCACGAAGGGCAATCGCAAACTCCCAATGTATGTGCTGACGCAACTAAATACGCAGGGCAACGGCATTGCGATCGCCAACAAACATACAGGCAAAAACATCGGCCTCGACCTGACCAACGCCAGAGATTACATTCTCGGACTCAAATCGGCGGGAACACCCTTCAAAGCCGCCTACACCTTTCCCCAAGCCAACCAGGAATTTTGGATTCGCTACTGGTTTGCCGCAGGCGGCATCAACCCTGATACCGACGTGCAACTGCTCGTGGTTCCGGCTGCTCAAACGGTGGCAAATATGCAGACGGGCACGATGGACGCCTTCAGCACAGGCGACCCCTGGCCTTACCGAATTGTCGCGGACAACATTGGCTTTTTGGCAGGTTTGACCGCAGAAATGTGGCAGTTCCACCCCGAAGAATATCTGGCAATTCGCGGCGATTGGGTTGATCAGCATCCCAAAGCAACCCAGGCCATTTTGAAGGCCGTTATGGAAGCGCAGCAGTGGTGCGATGATCCGGCCAATCGCGCTGAACTGGCAACCATTCTGGCTGGCCGCGAGTTCTTCAACCTGCCCAAAGAAGTTTTGGAAGGACCGCTCAAAGGCGTTTACAAATTGGGCGACGGCAAGCCAGATGTCAACAATTTCCAAAGCGGTCCGCTCTACTGGAAAGACGGTCGCGGCAGCGTCTCCTATCCCTACAAAAGCCACGATCTTTGGTTCATCACTGAAAGCGTCCGCTGGGGCTTCATGCCGGAAAGCACCTTGGACGATGCCGATCGCATCATCAACGCCGTCAACCGCGAAGATTTGTGGAAAGAAGCGGCTCAATCATTGGGCGTGGCCGCAGCCGACATGACGGCGGGCCAGAAGAAGGCGCTGTTCGACCTGATCACCGAATACACCGGCCGCCACCGCAAGGAGCTGGCCGAGGCCGACATGGCGGCCATCGTCAAGGCGGGCGTCGGCAAGGTCCGCTTCGGCT
>JAAUTJ010000629.1 GCA_012031475.1 Leptolyngbyaceae cyanobacterium SM1_3_5
TGATGTTATTTCTTGAAGCATACGCTGGCGTATTATTCGCCTGCGGGCATCGATTTGGATTATATGCCGGTGGCAATTACGATGTTTGAGCCGCAGGAAAGGAAGTATTGATTTGTAGGGTGCGCACTGCGCACCTTACTGATTTGTAGGGCGCGTACTGCGCGCCTTACTAATTGATAGCTAAGAAGACAGATGATCCAGATCGAGAGGATAGCTCTCAACATACTCTTTTACAGTCATATCCTCTACAGACACCACCGATCCCTAGACACTTTTGGCCCAGCTTCTGGAATCAATTTCAACCACTGCTTCAAAAATTGATGCCAACCTATTTCTTAATAAATATTTTGTTTAACAACTAGCATAAGGCACCGGATCTTGCAATCCCAATTCTGCAAAAGCTGCCAGTCGCAACCGGCAAGAATCGCAAACGCCGCAGGCCGTTTCGCCGCCTGCATAACAAGACCAAGTTTTCTCCCAAGGCACTCCCAACTTGTTGCCTAATTGAATAATTTCGGTTTTTTTCAATTCGATCAAAGGTGCTACAATATTAATAGGATTGCCTTCTCTACCCTGCTTGGTTCCCAACCGAAAAACTTCCTGCATTGCTTGAATGTAATCGGGGCGGCAGTCGGGATAGCCGGAATAATCTAAAGCGTTGACGCCGATGTAAATTCGATCGGCTGTTAGAGTTTCTGCCCAGGCGAGGGCAAAGCTGAGAAAGATAGTATTTCTAGCAGGAACGTAGGTAATCGGGATGTCTTGAGACATTTCTGTTAAAGTTCGATCGCTCGGCAATTCTATTCGATCGTCCGTCAGTGCCGAACCGCCCCACTGTGTCAAATCGAAGTTTACTATTTGATGTATTTTAACGCCTGCTGAAAGGGCGATCGACTTTGCCGAAACGACTTACGGCAAGCTGAACGTTCTGTTCAACAACGCCGGAATTTTTCACGCTCAAGACGGCTCCGTTGTGGAAACCGAGGAAGATATTTGGGAACTGACGATCAACATCAACCTGAAAAGCGTGTTTTTGGGCTGCAAATACGGAATTCCGGCTTTGTTGCGATCGGGCGGCGGCTCGATCATCAACACGGCTTCGTTTGTCGCCATCGTGGGAGCAGCGACGCCGCAAATTGCCTACACTGCCAGTAAGGGCGGCGTTTTGTCGATGACCCGCGAAATTGCCGTTGAGTTTGCCCGCCAAAATATTCGCGCCAATGCGCTGTGTCCGGGTCCCGTGCAGACTCCCTTACTGGATGAACTGTTAGCCGATCCCGATCGCCGTCAGCGTCGCCTGGTTCACATTCCCCCCGGTCGGTTTGCCCAAGCGCCCGAAATCGCCAACGCTGCATTGTTTCTCGCCAGCGATGAATCCTCGTTCGTCAACGGCTCAACTTTCTTAGTGGATGGCGGCATTACCGCAGCCTATGTGACGCCGGAATAAGCAAAGGTGAGATCCGTAAATGCACGTCAGTTCGATGAAGATTGCTTGAAGATGTAGGTATCGATCGCCCGCCGTATGGAATCTCGACTGACTCAAACCCAGCTTGCCCAGGTGATTGCTGAAATTGAATTGATTTCACAGCAGCGCGAATCAGAACTGACCCCGCAGCAGGTGAGAGAAATCTTGCAAGAGCTAAACCTGCCGGATGAACTGCTCGAAGATGCGATCGCCCAGCTTAACCGCCGCGAAGCGCTGGAAAATCAGCAGCAGCGCAACCGCCTAATTGCGATCGCAGTCGCCGCCGTTGCGATCGTGGCGATCGGTGGCAGCCTCTTGTTTGGGCAAAATCGCCAGCAGCAAACGGCAAACGTGGCAGCAAGGCAAGACCAAATTGCCCTGTCCCAAACCGGAGGCGACAGCGTGACGACCATCAGCCGTCAAAGCGATCGCCGCGTTTTCTATCGCGTCACGCTGGAGAATGCGCCGATCGATCGCCAGCTATCCTTGCAGTGCGACTGGATCGATCCCAGCGGTCAAACCGTGCATCAAGGACGCTATCAAACCCGATCGATCGAGACGCCGATTTGGAACACCTACTGTTTCCATAACATCGGCTCGACTGCCGCTCCGGGAAATTGGCAAGTGCAACTGTCGATCGATGGGCGCGTCCTCAGCACTCAGCCGTTCACGGTGCAGTAGATGGGCGCAATCGATCAGCCTTCGCACTTCATCGGCTATTGGGGGCAAACCGACTGCACCGAAATTCTGCGGCGACTCGTCCCAAGCTACGGCATTCGATCGGGCGATCTCGCAGAGTGGCAATTGCCTCTGCCTCACCGCCAACTGCCGATCGAATCACGCTGAACGCCTGTGGACGATCGCAGCCGACCGAGTTTCCCGGTGATGCTTGGGCGATCGTGGAAGCCGGAACGCTGCGACTGGGCGCGATCCGTTTGGACGAGTGACGCTGTTCTGGATGCAGTTGGAAAACACGATTTGGTTCTCGACCAGCCTGCAACTGCTGCTGCCGCTGGTTAAAACGCCGCAGGTGAGCGCGATCGCCCTGCACAGCTTGGCCTGCTTTTCCTACGTGCCCACACCCTTGACGCCGATCGAGCAAATCACCGCAGTTTTCGCCGGAACTGAACTGATTTGGCAAAACCCAGACGCATCGCCGCAGGTGAAATCACTCAATTTTGCTTGGCAGGAAGCGCCCGAACTGATTCGAGATGAAGACGCAGCGGTCGCGCAGCTCCAACGTTTGTTGCGGCAGGCGATCGATCGGCAAATATGCGACCTGCCGATCGATGAACCGGTCGGGGTTTTGCTGTCGGGCGGCATCGATTCTTCGATCGTCACGGCTCTGCTAGTCGAAGCGGGCTTGAAAGTGCGGGCGTATGCGCTCGATTTTGGCGTGGAAGACTATTCCGAACTGCCCTACGCGCAGCAGGTGGCGGACTGGCTGAAAATCCCGCTGATTCGCGTGAAGGCAACGGGTGATGCCATCCGGCAGGCCATTCCCGCCACCGCCAAAGCGATCGATCTGCCTTACGGAGATGGCACAACCGCACCGCTGTTTCTACTTAAACAGCGAGCCGCGCAGGACGTGCGAATCCTGTTTAATGGCGAAAATGGCGACCAGCTTTTTGCCGGATGGACGAACAAGCCGCTGATTGCGGAAGGCGTTTACGGTGCGGAGCGGTCTGCCGAATCGGTTGAGCGATCGTTTGAACATCAGTATTTGCGGACGTTTCAGCGCTTTTTCGGCTACGAGTCGCAAATTTTCTCAGCCGACCTGCTAGCTCAAATTCAAGCACACGATCTGAGCCTTACCTGAAGGACGCGCTATCGATCCGCAA
>JAAUTJ010000034.1 GCA_012031475.1 Leptolyngbyaceae cyanobacterium SM1_3_5
GATCGCGGTTGAGCTTGTCGCGCTTCGTGAACCAAGGCATTGATTTGGATCTGGGGTCTGAGGTTGCGGCCTTCGGCGATGCGGCGATCGCACAGCTCGTCATGACCGACTAGCAGCGTGGCAGCGGTGCGGGCGGCGCGATCGCGAGTGGGAGCTAGAACCAGTAGCGAGGTGGCCGCAGATCCGACTCCGGCAAGCGCAATGGTAGCGTTGCTGAGCAATAGGCTGGCGGCGATCGACAGGGCGGCAGACGTACCGCTCGCCAAGTAAACCAGTTGATTGAGATAGCCAAAGCGCGGCAGAACCGCCTGAGTGTGAGACTGATGAGATTGGCGTTCCATTGGTGCAACCCTCGTAGTGGTTTAAAGGCGAGGCGCTCATTGCCCCGCAAAGGCGTTAGGCCGCAGGCAGTTCGATCGATTTCGCACGAGCAAGAGACTCTTGCGCTCTCGCTTTGAGGCCACCGATATCGTTGTTGAGAATGTTGATTTCCTCATTGATGCGCTGCTGAGTGAGGTTCGTTTTTTCGATCTCTCCACTCAGGCGAATATTGGCCTGCTGATTGAGTTGAACAGCGCGACCGAACTTGAGTTTTTCGGTGTTGAGATCCACCACTGCGGTCGCTGCTGCCACCTGTTTGCGATCGGTCACGAGCGATTCGCGTAGGGCGACAAATCCGGCTCCCATCGCTTGCTGGAAGCTGGTATGCGCTTTGAAGACGCTAGAGATGAACTTGTAGCCCACGTCGGCGACTTCTTGCGCCGCGATCAGCTCGTGATAATCCTCGATGCGGCGATCGGCTTCATCCCGCTTCATCCGGGGCGCAGATGACGTGCCGGGATCGTAAATGTCGGTCGGCAGCAGAACGCTAGGATCGTGAACGGGAATCGACCAGGGCAGCGCGATCGAAGCGCTGAACCCGCCCAGTTGAGCAGGCGTTAACTCCGGTGGATTGACCCGTTGAGAAGTCGTAGGCGCAGGTTGATTTGGAGTCAAGTTTGGCGTGTCGTTCGGATTTTGTTTGTCGATAATCGGATTCTTCCTTGGCATGGTCTTTCCTCAAGAGGTCATAAGAACAACGCGATCGCGGCGCTTAGGCTGCCGACTGCACTGCGTCTTGGGGCAATTCTGAGGCCGGAGATGCGGCAGGTATCGGCGGCACTTGCGTGGCTGCGATCGCCGCATCAAGCTGGGCTTGCAGTTTGGCCTGTTCCCGCTCAGCAACATCGGCAAGCTGATTGAATTGCGCTTTGGCGTGATCGAGTTCGGTTTGCAGTTGCAGCGTGGTCTGGGTGAACTGGTCGCGATCGCGCTGAAATGTGTGTTCTGCGCCGTTAGGTCATGGATCGTGGCTCGGAGGGCATTGCGGCGATCGACATGGCGATAGTCCATCCGAAAATAGGTGGCCGCACCCGCCGCACTGCCTGCACCGATCGCGATCGCCACACCTTTGATCACGGGTTTGGTTGCAGCCACCAGACCCAGAACAATGCCAACGACAACACTCACAGCGGCAGTGGTAATAATCACGTCTTTAAGTTCGGAGTGTCCGAGCTTCGATTGTTCAGCGCGAGTTGAATCCGTCATGATTTGAACCTCTTAGATTGGGATGAATGCAGTTGCGATCGCCGATAGCGAATCAGGGCGAGGCGCGTTTCACGCTGGGCGATCTGGGCTTCGATCGCCGTAATCTCACACCGCACGGCTTCGCGTTCGACCGTTTCCACTGTTTCGGCTAGCGCGATCGCGGCAAAGCTTAAGGTTTCGATGGGGGTGAAGCGTTCCATTGCGTGGCTTTGGGCAGTGAGAAAGTTGCGGGTTGGGATTGAACGATCGCCCACACGCCGATCAGCAGGGCGATCGCGCAGACCATTACGCCGATTGCGACTGCGGCGTTTCGGCTGGCGGCTTTCCCACTGCACCGCGCCGGATGCGGTACTGCGTCTCGTGCAGCGTGTCTTCAAATTCAGCTTCCATTTCCGTTTCAAGGGCGGCGGCTTCGAGGCGCGTTTGGCGCAGCAGGCGTTGGCGTCGCAGGTCAGAGGTGCGATCCCACTGCTGCTGACTTTGATGCAGGCGATCGTAGCTTTGGCAAATTCGCCCCAACAGCTTGAGTTCTCGATCTTCGAGGTCTTTCAGTTCAGCTTCTTCTTCCTGCATGGCGTTGAGGAAACTGTGGCCTGTAGGCACGCGGGAACCATTGGCAGTGCGATCGGCAGGTGGCAGGGCAAAGCGAGCCGGTTCGCCGCTTTGGTCTGGATCGTCTGTTGAGGCGGACTCTTGCGCTGGCAGGACATCCGGTTGAATCGCTGGAGCGGTGTTGGCATCAGCAGCCATGCGATCGGCAAATCGTTGATCTAAGCGTTGCGCCCACTGCTTGGCTGAACCTGCAAAGTAGCGATCGCCCAACAGTTCGACGGCCAGCGGCGTATAGCGATCGTCACTCAGACGCAATTCATCGACGGTCAGCCAAGGGGCAAGCTTGAGCAAGTCGGCAAACCACTTCTGAATCGATCGCTTGCTCACGCCGTAATGATCGGCGATCGCCTTGCAAAACTGGGGTTCGGTCGGCTTCCAATGCTCAATCTGCACGGCTTCAGTTTGTTCGCAGGCGTCCGCAGCATCGTTCGCTGCGTCGTTCGCAGGCTTCGTAGGCAGTGCCGGAACTTGGGCGTAGGCACGGTTCAACGCGGTGGCGTAATCGATCGCAGGCGGTTCGCACTCAGCGTAAAACTCACCTGTTTCAAGGCTTCTGTCCATTTGGGGTAGCTCCTAAAATTGGTTAGTGGGCGATCAGAAAAATTCGCTGCGTCCAGTTTTTCGATCGCTTACGAATGATGTTAGCATAGCTTCGGAAGCTGTCAAATAACTTCTGAAGCTAATCTATTACTGACGAGGTGAGAGTATGATTTCTGCATCTGGCTTTTTGCTGTCTGATGACATGGCTCCAACCAAAAAAGAGAAAGTAACCTTTACCTGCACGGCAGAAACCAAGCAGGCTCTAGAGGCATGGGCAGAACGAGAAGGCCGCACTGTTTCTAATTTGGTTGAACGCATTGTTCTGGCGGTTTTGGTAGAACAAACAGAGACAAGCAATTAAGGGGCGATCGCCATGACCACAGCACAACCCGATCGGCTCGATCGCATCGAGCGAATTCTTGAAAGCGTTGCGGCTAACCAGCAGCAAATGCAGGTGCAGCAGCAGCAAACCGATCAGCAAATTGCGGCGATTGCCAGCAGCAGCAACAAACTGAACAACAAATTACCGCCATTGCAGAACGGCAGCAGCAAACCGATCAACAAATTGCGGCGATCGCCGAACGTCAACAGCAAACCCAGCGGCAAATTGACGAGCTAGGCCAGATTTTGCGCGAATCCATTCCTGACCTGACTCAAATGGTCGGCACGGTACTCATGAGTCTCGATGAGTTTTCGGCAGAGTTGCGATCGATCTTTTCCTCGGATGCAGCTAGCCGTGCCTCTGAACGCTTAGCCGAAACGCGCATTCGGAACGAGTTTCGGACGGCCATGCTAGGGCTGCAAACCGAAACGCGCAACATCCTGCGAGAGCTAGCCGAACTCAGGCAGCAGCGGCAAAACGGTAACAGCACAAGTCAAGAGTGAGGGCGAACACTACGTGGAGCGAAGCTAACGCCATGACAGATTCCACCAAAGCCACTCGTGCGAGTGTTCAAATTGGCGCTCTGACCGCCGATGGGTTTATGTTGCCTGACGGGTCTTACCGGATGTCGCTCACTCAAGCCGCTGAATGCATCGGCCTGACCACGCGCAACGCCTCCGATTTTTTGCAATCCAAAGCCTTCAAAGCCTTAATGAGAGAAGGTTATACGGTTCCGATTTCTGAAATTGAGGCCGACGAAACGCAGCTACGTGGGGCAAGTCGCATTCGCGCACTCCCCCTCGAAGTTGTCCGGAAATACTGGCTCTGGCAAGTGTCGCGAGGCAACAAGCAGGCGATCGCGCTAGTCGATGCGCTCATGGCCGAAACCATCGAACGCCGCTTCGATCGAGCGTTTGGCGTGACGCGATCAGAACAAGAACGCGACGAGCGATTGACGCAGCACATTCAGCAGCTAGAGCGTGATCTTGATCGACTGGGAGAGAACTTTGCGATCGACGACCTGATTCGACAGGAGCGCGACTACTTTGAACGCTTACTCAGAGAAAACGGTGTTGACCCCTGGCAAGCACCAGATACTCGCAGTGAATCAGTGGAATAAATATGACTAACGCTGTTGGGGTTGGGAAAATAATGACTTAGGAACGATCGACGCAAAAAGGCTCCAAATTCCATCAAAGCTTTACTGGAAGCAGATGATACGCCCGACACGATTGCAATTAGACCCAATCAAAGTAGCTTTGTGGTCAGCGCCGATTCAATCCTTTTAGGAAATACGCTTGCATCTCAATGGATTACACTTCAGCACAGCTAAAAACTTAAAACCATTGCTAGCAGAGACTCACACGGATTACACGCTTAAATTCTGTAGCGGTCGAACCTGGCAAGCACGATAAAAATAGGCCGATCTTCCACTTTTGAAATTTCCGGGTCATTATGAACGTAGAGGTCAGCAGCAGAGTACAGACGATCGCCATGACATTAGCAGCCGTTCAACCAAAACTGACATTTGAGGAATACATTGACATCTGCGATCAGCGCGATGAGCGATACGAACTGGTGCACGGGAATCTAATCAAGATGACACCCCCAACCGTTCTGCACTACCGAATTGCCAAACTGCTAGAGCAGATGTTCGACCAGTTAATTGCAGCCGAGATCGGGGCCGAAGCGTGGGAAACCTTTCGCGAAGCGGGGCAACGCACCGAGGATGACAGCTCGCGCCTGCCAGACCTGGCGATCGTCGCCAGAGACGAAGCCGACAAGTTGCTGCGACAAACAGCAGTGTTTCAAAGTCCTAGTCTGATCGTGGTCGAGATTGTCAGCCCTAGCTCTGCCACTGAAGACTATGATGCGAAACTCAAGGAGTATCAAGTGCTGGGCATCAAAGAATATTGGATCGTCGATCCCGAAGGGCTAGGAGCCGCAAAGTACATCGGCTTTCCCAAAGCGCCGACCATCACTGTTTATCGGCTGGAGGCAGGACAATATAAAGGGCAGCGGTTTCGAGGTCGCGATCGCATTGTCTCCCCGAAATTTGGCGTCCTTGAATTGACGGTTGAGCAAATTGTGCGAGGCAAGAAATAAGTCAGCACTCCCCAACTCAAGTTAAAAATCTGGAAACTGAAGGACACCCTAGATACAGTCGTACCACTTACTATTAAGCAATGGGATACACACTGCACAAACCCACGCAATCGTCATCGGGAGACCCCAATTCCCGATCGGCTGCTGTGCGCCCCCCCAGCCGATAGTCAAGCCGATCACTTTTCTGCCTACCTCCGCAATCGAGAGGAGTTAAAGCGGTTAGAGAAAGAAGATAAGTGGTTGACGGGACTGTACACCGCTGCTGGCAGCGCAATTACGGCCAGCATCTTCATTCCAGAGCCGCTAACGCGGATGGGGAGCTTGTTGGTTGGAACCGTTGGCGGAAAAACAGTTCTGCAACGCATTGAGAAAGTCAACAGCATCCGCAGAACTGGTCATGCCTTGAATGAAGCGTTCAAGGAACGAGGGCTGCAAATCTCTGTGGATTTGCCTGTTCCAGATCACGGCAGGCTAGATCTGCTCTTAAAGTTTCCACTGCCTCCGAAAAAAGCGATGTTTGCCGTCGCGATGCGATCGCAAGGCAAGGCAAAAGTTTTTTATAACGAAGCAAAAGGAGCGCTTTACATTCGGCGCGGAGAAGCTGGGCTAAAGCGCTGGAATCCTGATCACATTGAGCGGTTGGGAATGCAAGGGTTTTGGCTGCGACAAAATCGCCAAGAAGAATTGTTTGGCACGTCCCGCAACGATCGCAATCGCCCGATTGTGAAACTGCTCGTACTGACGGGTCAAACAACGCTGGGGAAGCATTCAGACAATTTGTATACCCAAGTTGGGGATCAAAGAGTGCTGCTGCTCCGCAGACAATCAAGTGTATACATCATGGAGGAAAATCAACTGCTGCCATTCCTACAGGCTTGGTTAGCCCCGTCCGAACAGTAACAACACGGATTGAAGACTCAATACCTCTCGTCTGCGAAATGCGACAGAGGGCTTGAGCAAAGCAAACCAGGAACCAGACGAGAGTTTTTGCCGACTTCTTCAATGTTCCTATCGTAAGTGTATGCTATCAAATTGCTCGTGCCATCAGCCAAATGTGCCAATTTATCTACAATTCCATAGATAGATTCGTCCGCTAGCTCGATCGATTGCGAGAGTCACACTTCCGCTAAGAGCATTGATGCGTCTGAGTTCCGCACACCAGGAACTCCGAAGAAGATGCATCAGCTATCAATCTTTTCTGCGGGAAATTTGCCCGCACCGCCTGCGGGATCGACGCAGATCGAATTCGCTCCCGCCCGATCAGATCAAAACGCCACCCAGCCTGACTGCTCTGCAAGCGCTGCACCCTCATTCATCCCAGTGCCGCTGCAACCGCAACCGATCGAGCAGTCACCTGAACACCAGCCCACCCGATCGCTTGCACCCACGACTCCGGCTCAAGCCAAAGCGATCGCCCCAACTGCGGCTCCTGATTTTGACCTGATCAAGAACTGCCGCTTGTCTGGTGCGCTGATTAAACACAGTAGGCTGGATCATTCACTTTGCTCCGGCGATTGTGGCTGGGTTGTCGATCTCATCTGGCTTGCTCAGCATCACCGTCAGCGGGACTGCGCCAGCGTTGCACGATCGAACCAGCCGGAGGAGGCTACAACCCATCACGAAACCAGTGCAGGTGAAACGCTCGATCTCTTCATCGCCCGACTCGACCGCAATGCCTCTGAAGCCGGAGGTGCAGCGTGAGCAACTGGAAACGCTTAGGCCGCGATTGCCCCATCTGCAATGGACAGCGCAAACACAAAGATTGCCGCCAATCGATCAGCACCGGACTGATCTTTTGCCACGACGACACTGCCAATCCGACGGGCTGGATCTTCCGAAAACACGACAGCAACGGCTTCGGCATCTGGCAAGCGGAAGCCGATGCGACTGCCTACGCTGAACAACCACAATTGGAGCGCGATCGCGAACGTGAAGCGCGGCAAAGGCAGAAACAGCAGCGTCAGGCGGCGGAATTGGCCGCGCAAATGCCCGCCGTTGAGCGCGACAGATGGAATCGTAAACTGCTCAAGTCACTCTCGCTCAGCGAAGCCGATCGCGCTCATCTGCTCGATCGGGGCTTCAAGCCTGAATGGATTGAAGCCGATGGCTATTGCAGCATCGCGCAATGGCAAGCCTTGCCTGCGGGGTTTCCGCTTAACTTCCCCGGTCGCACGAAGCGTGGCGGCTTCGTAGCAAAATCGAGCGGAATTGTGTGCCCGACCCCGGATGTTGAGAAGCAAATTGTCGGACTTCAAAATCGTCAGCATGACGGATCACAAGGGCGTTACTGCTGGGGATCTTGCGAAAATGCACCCGTGCATCTCAATGGCGAGATGCCGATCGGGGTGTATGTGCCGATTGCAGACGTTCAAGGCGATGCGGTGTGGCTTGTCGATAGCCCTGTCCTCAAAGGCAGCCTTGCCCGTTACCTGTTCAATGTGTTTGTCATCGGCGCGACCAATGGCAGCTTCGCCAGTTCATTCAAGACAACGCGCCACACCCTCACCACGCTATTCGATCGCTACCCGATGCTGAAGCGGGTTCGGCTAACACCGGATGCCGGGGATGTGAGGAACAAGAGCGTAATGAAGCGCTGGCTTGTTCAGCACGATTTTCTGATCAAGCTGGGGTATGAGGTCGATGTGGCTTGGTGGGAGCAAATCACGAAGGAAGAATGCGATATCGATGAATTGCCGCCCACGCAGTTCGACCAGATTCGGTATCTGAGCTTTGCCCAGTTTGAGGCGATCGCCCGTGAACAGGGTGGATTAGCAGCACTCAACCGCAAAGCAACGATTTCAAATCGTGCCGCCGCCGATCGCTACATTCGCCAGGAGCAAGAACAAGAACGAATTGCCGAAGCGCAAGCCTGGGAAGATTTCGCCCAGCAGCTTAAACGGCTGCATACCCGCGCTCGACCAAAGAACGGCTTTGGCACTTCAGCTCAGCCGAACACTTCTAAGTTCCGCAAACAGCCGATCGCTGATCTAGCACCACCGACCACGAGCGCGATCGTGCTATACAATCCGGCTTTTGCGCTGCGGCGCTGGGTGCAGTGGGTGACGCCAACGACCGTACCGACCGTTGCAGAGTGGGAGCAGATGGGGCGACCCGTTCTGATTTATGCGCCCGCTGATCGCCTCACGATCATCACTAGCCTCGTCGAGCATGGCTATTCCACTGTGTTGATAGCCGACGTAACTGGCAGCGGCAAGAGTCACTTCGCTGGAGAGTTTCTTCAGCAGCACCAAGCGCGTGAACGCGATCGCCAGCAGGCCGCGATTGAAGCGAACGACGGCGTACTTCCCAAAGACTACTGCCTTCAGCAAGCCGTCTACACCGCCCATGACTATCGCAACCCCAGCACCGAAAGCCTAGAAGCGATCTCCGAAGCCGTCAGCGGTGGCGCACTCGTTTACGATCACAGCAAGCACACGCCCAGCGGCAACCCCTATCGCAAGCGAGCACTCAAAGGTCAAACGCTGGATATTCCGGCACTGTGCCAAGAAGACGACAACATCCAGACGCTCCGTGCCAAGGGCATCGACGTGCCACGCGGCAAGAACTCGGTGTTTTGCCAAAACTGCACACAGTTTGAGGCTTGCCCCTACCTAGCAGAACAGGCCGCACAGAAGAAACACACCACACTGCGGACACACCTCAACAAATTCAGTCCCACACCCGGCGCGATCGTGCTGGTGGACGAGGCAGGTCGAGCCGTCCAGGGCACGCGCCAAACAACGGCAACCTGGGCACAGGTCGAGACAGAAATTGCCCGCATTGCCCGCTTCGACCCGCAACTTTATCAAAGCCTTAGCTCCCTGCTCGATCGCCTCTCTCAATCACTGCGAAGGGCGATTGAAGAAAAGGGCTATCACGGTCTAGTTCATGCCGACCTCGTGAAATTCTTGCCGACTGCTGAGGAAGTTGCGCCCCAACTTTGGGCAGCAGTGGCCGACGCTTGGCTGGCAACCGATGATCCCTGGGACTTTGAAGATGCGATCGAGCGCCTGCGCCTGACGATTCAGCCCTTCCTGAAAAAGGCATTTACAGGTGTGACCACGCCCGAAGCCAAGTCGCAAGTGATTGATGAACTCTTCACAGTGGGACTCATTCCCAAACTGCTCAAGGCGATTTTGGGGGTCGATCGCACCACACTGACCATTACGGGCGACAGCCAGATCATCATCACCCAGCGCAGCTATCACCACGCCTCTACCATCCGCAGTTGTGCCACCGCCCTGCTGATGGATGGCACTCCCGATCCCCGCGATCTGGCTCGAAAACTGGGAATCAAACCGACCGCTATCTGTACTGTGAAGGCCGTCAGCTTGCCCTTTGCTGCGCTCACCATCAAGCGCATTCGCGGCGTGGGGCGCGTTGGACAACAGCGCAAAGCCGACAGTCCGCAGTGCTTGATGCCGCGCCTGCTCAAGACAATCGAAGCAATTATTCAAGCTGCACCCGACCGCGATCGCGTGGGCTTACTGGATCTCAAGCGCTTCACCGAGTGCTATGCCCAACTCGGTCACGATCTTTGCATTGGGCATCACTTTGCCGACAATCGCAACAGCAATCGCTTTCGCGAGTGCACGACCATGATCAGCGTTCCACTTGCCACGCAGCATCTCGGCTTGCTGCTGGCTGAGTGGCGAACATTAACCGGACAAACCATCTCCCTTGCTCAAGCGCCTCCAGCGTTTTGGGCGTGGACAACTCGCAAAACAACGCAGGAATTGCTGCAAGATATTGGCCGTACTCGCGCTCAGCACCGTCCGACTGAAGCAATCACCCATTGGATTGTCAGCGAAATCAGCGACGATCAGTGGCAGCAAATTCAAGCGTATTTCCAGAGTGCAAAGTGGAGGAAATTGATATTTACGACTTGTGCCCCGATGCCGCTCCGCGCTCTGAGCAAAAAACCGCTCATCGAATTGTGGAGGCCATGTGGCAGGCTGTTCAACAAGGCACATCCTTCACCATTAACACTGTTGCCACTCAGCTTGGACTTCACAAAAGTCGCGTCAGCCAAGTTGCCAAATCGATCGCGGGCGGATTTGCTGCCGTGCGAAAAAGTTTAATTTGGTTATTAGAGGCACTAAATAACCAAATTAAACTTACGGATGTACCTGAAGAACACCGCTGGCTCGCCCAATGGCATCTGCCCAACCTGGCAACAGATTTAGCTGAACAAAAACAAGTGCCGAGCGAGACGTTTGAAGATTTTCACGCCGTGACCGAAAGCATGACCCGTGCGGAAGTGGTTCAAGTGCTGGCTGCAACACCGATCACAACGCTAATGCGACTATTGGGCGGCTTTTTGAGCCTATTGCCAATCAGCCACTTAACTGGGCTACAGCAGCTATGTGTGCAGGATTTGGGTGTTCCGGTTCAAGCACTGACAGATCCACGCTGCAATAGCGGTTAAGTTGTGGAGAAGTGCTCAATTGAAAAATTGCGATTGCCTGCGCTTTTCTGAAGCCACGTCGAACTGTAAACGTGATTATCGGACGCAGAGGCGATCTAGATTGCGACGACGCATCCTAATGTCGCTGATGATCCGGTGGGAGGAAATGCAATTGCCCAACAACGCTTCACCTTCAGAGCCAACTGTAGAACATCTCAGCCCGATCGCCGCCAAGATGATTCTGGCCGCCTTGCCCGATCGAATTGCGCGGGGACTGCTGGGGTATGCAGCGGCCACTGAGTATCCGATCGAGATGGTGTTGGAAATGGCGATCGCTGGATTTCTCGACAGCGACTGCTTGAATTTTGCGGACTGTCAGCCAGAATATGCTGAAGTTCAATTGACTGCCAACTGAGCAACTTCTTCAGACATTGAGAGATTCAGTTACGGCACGATCAAGTGCGATGGTTTGCTTTGGCGGTAAATTATTCGCAAGTAGGTGATGATTGCACTCAAATTTTCTGCACGGTTGAAGGTTTCATCGTGCAGAAAACTCCTTGAAAAGTTTGTGCTGCATTCGCTGCGATTGATCACCAAAAAGCAGCATCTCCAGAGGGTGTGAGTGGTGCGATCGCATCTGGCGGCGATCGCGATTCCGTCAAATTTTCTGCATGGCTAAAGCAAATACCGTACAGAAATTTGACCCAACACCTGCAAGTCGCTCATTTTAGTCCCACCAGTAGCGCAAAACGGGTAAGGCGCGATCGTCATAATCGCCAACCAGTCTGGCTGCGGCTTCACCCGTGTAGACCTGCACGTCATCGGCCTGCCACTCCTTACCAAAATCTACCAGCCGAAACACGTGTTCATCATCAGCCGATAGGATATAGAGCGTATCGCAATGATGACGGGACTCCAACATGGGCAGAAATCTGAGGTAGCCCCTGCGCCAGAGTCGAGGATACTGCTCGCTGGTCATCGTTTCGATGTCTGGCAGCAGGGCAAAGCCATGCCAGAGCTGCGGGTTTTCGTAGAGATCGCTCACGACTTGATAGGGATCGAACGAGTTAAAGCCGCTGTTGAGCATCAGGGCAACCCACAGTTGTTGCGGGGTGCAGTCGCCCACTGGCAAATCCGCAGGCAGGGGCGATCGATGATGGCTATAGTCATTTGATCGAAAGCCTGGGATCGAGTAGTGGATCTGGCTCATCTGAATTTGCAGTTGCCGGATCTGGCGCTGTTTAAGCAGAAAATCGTCTTTGAGTGTGCGGGTGCGCTGACTGCGGGGTTGCGGATAGCGGCTTTCAAAGCCGGATGCAGCGGGTACTCCGGCAAGGGCTGAGCGTCCAACGACAGCGTGATTCGCATGTTCTCAGGCAAGTGTGTGACAAACTCAGCCAGCTTTTGTGCAGCATCGGCGTGAAGATACTCTGGAAAGGAAATCCAAATGTCGCACAGATGCATCTGACTGAGATGGACGGCTGCCTCAATGAGCGCCTCAATCGCGGCCAAATCCGGCTCTTTGAATGGCGCTCAAACTCAGTTGATAGCGAAAGCCAGTTTCGTTGAAGCAGATGCTACGCGAGATGTCCATGCCCCTACTCTGCCCAAATAGTATATTTGTACCATTATGTAGGAACTAGCGGATCGCAATCTTGGCGTTCCCACTTGTGCAACGCACCGTTGCACAAGTGGCTTCCAGGCGAGGCTAGTACCCCATCTCGATTCTCTTTACTGGTAGCTTGCATTCGAGCTGATCTGATAGAAGGTTAAAGTTTTCTGTATGGTTGATAATTTTACCGTGTAGAAAACTTTTAAGCTAGGAAGATGGACAATGCAAAAGACCAAACCATTAGTGTTCATCTATTGGCGGAGCGCGACCGTCTCCACAACCTCATCGCTCAAATTCGTGAGTCTGGAATTGTTGCGCCGACACACTGCTGGCTGGTGGAATCACCACAAACTAAAGGCAATCGCACCTACACCTATGTTCGTTTGGTGAGCGACACCTGAGCAAAAATCAACGTCTCGATCGCTCGGCAGACCAGGCAGCGAGAAACATCGTACTTGGCGCAGTGCGATCGCTCGTCGTGAGGCAATTGCGGAACTAGAGCAGCAGTTCAAGCTGCTGGAAGATTTGATCGATCGGCAAGCGGTAACGGCTAGGGCGATCGCGGTGGCGATGAGCCGAATAGATCTCCAAAGATAATCTTCACTAGCGGTGAAACCGCAGCCGTCGAAAACTCGAACGCTTTTCGATGTCGGCTATCTCTAGTCTATCAGGTTGAATTTGAGCGATCGCGTTTTGGTCTATCGTTTTTGTTCTAATTATTTTTAGCTTGAGTTCAGCTAGAACTAACCGCAGCGCGATCGCGCTTCCAGTTATGGTCAGGGGTGATCGCCTGGCTTGATCGGTGCGGGGGCAGCGGCAGCTTGGGTGAGATCAAGCGGGTGGCAGCGGGTCTTTTCACTCATTCCAGCACGAGCGCACCCCCGTGACCGTTAATTTGCCGCCTGCTGCCCCCAACGGATCGATCGCCCGTTGAATGGTGCTGCGGCTCAGTTGCGCCCGAATGTGGTTTTTGTGGAGCGTCAGGGCAGGTTCGGCTTGTAAGTCAAACTGACGCAGCAATGGCTTGAGCTGTCGCAATGCGGTTTGAAGCTGTTGCTGGACGGCCTGCTTCGAGAGGCCAAGCGCGTCTCCCACCTCAGCAAACGACCGCATCTCGCTCCCATCGAAGCCAAAGCGCAATCGCACGATCGCGGCTTGATCGGGCGTCAGCTTCGCGATCGCAAATTCGATCGCATCGCGCAACAGCGCGGCGTCTGTCCACGCTTCCGGCAACGGGCAATCGGCAACCGACAGCAGTTCACCCAATGCCGTTGCCTCGCCTGCTTGCTTGTGACGGTGCTGAGCGATCGGCTCATTGAGACTGGCAAGCGACCCGGTGTAAGCGTCGGCGTCGATGATCTGCAACACGCGATCGCAGGTCAGCTCTAATTCGGCAGCAATGTTCTCCAGGCTCGGTTTGTGGCTTTGGGTGCGAATAAATCTGCGGATCTGCTGCTGCAAACTGACGACGTAAGCAGGCTGACGGATGGCGCGCTCTTGGTGGACAACGGCGCGATCGATCGTTTGAAAAATCCACTGGCTTGCGTAAGTGGAAAGCCGATTGCCAGAAGCGAGATCAAACCTGTGAATGGCTGTGATTAGCCCCAGCTTCCCTGCACTCATCAAGTCTTCAAACTGAAGATGCTTCAGGCGCGAGTAGCGCTTGGCAGTGCTGGCAATGAGTCTTTGGTTGCACTGCACCAGGCGAATCAGGGCGCGATTATCCCCGGATTGGACGCGGGCGATGAGATCGCGTTCTTCGACGCGGCTCAGGAGTTCATGCGGCTCAATCCCCATTACCGTACCTGCACTTTCACTGTTCTGTTCATTTTGCCTATCCTCAATCGTCGATCGCATCCGATCGCACAAACTCTAAGCAGCCGCCGCTCTCATCAACGACGCGATCGAACAAGGGACTGTCTTCACACTGGCAAACTCGCGCTTTCAAGAATTGGTAGTGCAGCAGAAAGCCTTGTAACGTATTCTGAATCGTTCCGTTAATGAGAAAGTCAACCCTCATTTTTGATGCGGGGAGGAGGAGAGCGGCACACGGCCTGAACATTTGTTCTCAGCTAGAGATTAATTTAGCGCTTGCGCTGCAAGCGCGCCCCTGACTAGCACCAGCACCACTAGGCCGAGCGCAATCACGCTGAGGCTGATGCAGCGCTTTCGAGGCAGCGATCGGATTGAGTCCGAGCTGTCCGAGCCGTTTAAGCTTTTGGATTTGACGGCTCAGCCGATTGTGACAAGGCAGCGCGTGAATCAATGGGTGAACGATCTACTTGATTCCGGCTAATTCGATCGCTCTGATTCTTTGAGGCCGCAACCAGCTATCCTCAGCTTTGCACTGGCAGAGGTTTTCTGCACGGTTGAGATTTTAACCATGCAGAAAACACGGTATCAGTAATGGTTAGTGGCCGCACATCAGCCACTACCTCTAGCCAACTCTGCCACGCGAAAACCTCACCTGTCGATCAAGCTGGCAAAGCGTTGTTTAGACTCTCAAAAACTTGACGACCCTTGCCATTGTGCGGCTCGCTGGCAAGGCTCAGATCCGGTGGGACGATCGCTTATTAATCGGCGCACCCCTCGCGCTCACGCAAAGCCCGTTCACTCGATCGCAGCCGCTTGATGCCGCAGCCCGCGATCGAGTGCATCGCGAACATCCGTCATGATTTCTTTGAGACTGACGAGAACTCCTTCGAGCGACTCATCCTCAATCCAACTGCTCAGTTGCAGAGTGTCATTGAGATAAAGACTGGCCGAAAAAGTCCCGTCCTTGTAGTCCAGAACCGTGATCGAGGGGTCAATGAATCGACTGTCGCTCGCCACCTTTGCACAAGCGGAGTCGCTGGACAATCGCCACTCCAGATCGGGAAAATGTTTTGATAGCAGCGATTGATCGATCGTCATCGCCTCACCCCATCCCAACAACTTCTATCCGTGATTATCGCGCACCGCTCCTGCAATCGGGTCGTGGGGCGAACCGGGTTCAGGTGGGCGCGATCCCATCCAGTTGCCACGCGAGACTTCTGTTTGGCTTTCGAGCCTGGTGATTGAGCGTCGCCGTTTGCCTGCACGGTGGCGCGACCGCATCGCTTGGGCATTGGCATCAGCGACAAGCGATCGCCATCGCGCCGTTTGGCCTTGCTCAAAATTGGCTCGATGTCGGTGTCAAGTCGCAAAGTGGGGTAGCCTTGGCTGGCGCAAACCGACCGAGCATGAGGGCGGTGGTGGTTTTGCCTTGTTTGCTCCCGACTGCAAAGTGCGGCATGATCAAGGCAACTGAAGGCTGGAGCGATCGAAATGAGCGTGCTGAGTGTCCCACTGGTGCTGAATCTCGATAGTGTTCATCTCACGGATGAGCAGTTTTATCAGCTTTGTGTGAGCAATCCTGAAATTCCCTTTGAGCGCAATTCGCAAGGAGCATTGATTGTCATGTCGCCTGTGGGTGGAGGCAGTGGGAATCGGGAAATGGAGTTAGGTGCTGATTTGACGGTGTGGAATCGGCAGACGCAGCTTGGGAAGGTGTTTAGCTCTTCAACACTGTTTAAGCTTCCCGGTGGAGGCGATCGCTCCCCGGATGCGGCGTGGGTGGAGCTGTCGCGCTGGCAAGCGCTGACACCCGGCTCAGCGGCAGAAGTTTCCGCCGATCGCGCCAGATTTCGTGATGGATGCTACGTTCACGCACCGATAGTTTGGAGAC
>JAAUTJ010000630.1 GCA_012031475.1 Leptolyngbyaceae cyanobacterium SM1_3_5
AAAGTTGCGCCGTTCCTCTTGTTGAATAAAGAAATGAGAAACTAAAAGACAGGTTGCGGCATGAAAAGGATCTGATGCGGGAAGTGAATCGAGATAACCTTCGTGAAACGTGCAACGGGAGGCAATCCCATATTCTTCTGCTTTCTGACGGCAGATTTCTAGCATCGGTGCTGCAGGCTCTACCGCAGTAAATTGCCATTGTGGAAATTTTTGAGCGAGGTCGATTAATTCTAAGCCGGTTCCCACTCCGACGCAGAGAATTCGTGCTTCGTTAGGAAGTTCGGAAAGTACCAGGCCGATCGACAAATGAAGCGCATTGCGCATCGGGGCCAATTTAGCGAATCGCTGGTCATATTTAGAAGCAAAATCCGATCGAAAATACTGGTTGATTCTTGTTTTTCATAATAGACATGGTGATGAATTTCTTCGATCCTAGAATGTTCATGAGAACCTATCGGGGTCGATCGCCACTTGGCAGTATCATTCTGTTTCTCCTGTTTCAATCAAAGTTAACCTTCAGCACAAAATAAAACTCCGATCCGTTTAGCAATTACCAACGCCGTAAAGCTGGTCTAATTTTCTGTGAACTTCAGCACAATTTTTCGCCGTGTTCCTCATACAACCGCGCCCATGCGATCGTGTTTTCTCTCAATCCCACAACAACAACGCCTCGCATATCGAGTTCTGTGCCGTTGGTATGGTTGCCTTGCCAGTGCCACTCCGACCAACCCAACTCATCCGCGATCGTATGGGTGATTAATTTTGCCTGGATTTCAGGAACTTGAGCGAAGAGAGCAGTCCAGTTCTTTCGCACCTGTTCTGCGCCGATGAGGTTTCGTTCTGGATGAACGGGATGTTCACCCACGAAGTCAGGAGCAAAGCAGTTCACGAACGTATCAATGTCATGAGCATTGATTGCCGCTTCCATCTTGAGCAGAACTGAGGAAGTGTTTTGAATAGGAGTAGTCTTTGTGTTCATGTTGTTATCTCCATTATGCTTAGAGGTATTACTCGTCCGAGCCTTTACGCTGCCTTTGGCAACAAGGAAACTTTGTTGACTAACGAGATCGCCGACGACCCTTCCGATCGCTTTGGAAAATGGCTTCGGATGCCTGGTCGCGTTTGAACACCTTGTAGGCGATCGCCAGGAAGACGGGAATCTGCACGATGATTCTCCAGATTCCAGCACTGTAGCTGTCATCCCAACCCGCCCTTGAGCCGCTTGAGAGATCTGCCCGATGAGATCGCGTAATGCTTCTGTGCGCTCGGTCGTGGTTGTTGTAATCTCGCTTGACGGAACTGTTGGGCGTTTTGAGGTGGCTTCTCTACTCCCGAAGTTAATACCTGTGCAACCAACAGTCAGTAAAACACTTAGAAGAAACAAGCAACATGAGTAGAACCAGTCTTTTTGGGCACTCGAATCATATTATCGAACCAGGGTTGCGAACGGCTAGAGCTATACTTGTCGATCGTTCAATTTCGGAAGTCAGCTAAATGCCGTTGCATAATCGCGAGCAAAGTCCTTAAACTGACGCGGCGCTTTGCCAGTCGCATCCTCTATCCCTGAAGCGATCGCTGCTGCCTCATTGCGTCGATAATGGGCGTAATCTTCAATCAGTCCATCGGCTTGCCAAGCTGGCATCCCAAAGCCAACCATTGCTTCCCGCATCTGTTCGGGTGGGATATCGACAAACGCAATCTGACGCTTCAGGGCAGCAGAGAGATATTCTGCCATCTCGGTATGTGTTAGCGCCTGCGAACCCGTAAGATCGTAAATCTTTCCTTCATGCCCAGCTTCGGTCAGAGCAGCTACAGCAACGTCAGCAATGTCGCGGACATCTACTACGCTCACCTTCGCATCACCGATCGCAGCGTAAAAGGTGTTTTGCTCAACGATCGACGATCGGAAGTTAACAATGCCCTGCATAAACAGATTGGGGCGCAGAAAAGTATACGCCATCTGGGTTGCTTGGATCGCCGATTCGACAGTCGCATGGTAGCGCAAAAAACGCACGGGAGAGTCAGCGTTGGCGGCAAACTGCGACAGTTTAACGATGTGCTTGACACCGCTTTGTTTCGCTGCTTCAACGAACGCAAGTTGTTGCGCTTCTGCGTGTTCTGTAGAGTTCGTTAAGAGAAAGGCACTGTCTACGTCAGTCAGCGCCTCCAACAGCGTCTCAGAGCGATCGAAGTTCCCCTCCACCACTTCAACATTCGGGAGTGCAATCTCCTTTGCTCGATCGCGGTTACGAACCATTGCGCGGACTTGCACGTTCTGTGCTGTGAGTCGCTTGACAATCTCTGTACCGTTGCTCCCAGTTGCGCCAGTTACTAAAATCATTTGACTATCCTGAAATAATGTGAGCTATAGTACATTTGCTGATGGTTTTACGAACTGACGAGATCGCCGACGACCCTTCCGGTGGCTCTGGGAAACCGGTTCGGATGCCTTGTCACGTTTGAACACCCGGAAAACGAATCGCCAAGAAAACGGGAATCAGCACGAGAGAGGTGATGTCGTAGAATCTCGCATGGTACTCGCTGATGCTGAACAGGGCGGGCGTTGTGAAGAAGCTTCCGGACCAGTTGAACAAAAGAAAGTACGCGATGTTGTTGGCGAAGTGTGCGCCGATCGCAAGCTCGGTAGTGCCGTCAATCAATGAAACGATCGCATACAGCAGACCCGTGCCGACGAAGAGTCCGAGGAACATCCCGAGCCAGCCACCCTCCTGTGACTCTGGATTGGTGGCGTGCGGCAGGGTGAAGATTACGGCTGAGACGATCGCCAGAAACACGCGGTTAGACCAGATCATGCTCGCGCCCTGCACGATCTTTGCCACCGATCGCGAGCGCAACGATCGCACTGGCGAAGTTGGCGGCGATCATCCAGGCAAAGAGGATGATCATCAGCCCCAGAAAATACCGCCACCACTGATACTTACCCCACCGGGCAGCCTCCACGTAAGTCGCGTCTTGCACGTCCGTTCCAATTCCCTGCTGTCCTTTGATTGGATGTCCTTTGATTGCTTTAAACTTCATCTTTGTCTCCTTGACTCGTGCGTGATTGAGTTAGCGAAACTGTTTTGGAGTCATTCCAGTCAGGCATTGTTGTCTCCATCAACAATCAATTGCAACACCTCCAACTCCTGATCTGTGAATGATTCAGCGAGAATCATTTGCCTCAAGTCTGAATCAACTGCGGGAATCACGATCGCTTCAACCGAGCGATCGTCATCAGATGGAGGAGGATAGGCTTGTTGGAGCCGTTCAGCGACCTCTTGGGCAACCGCAACAAGG
>JAAUTJ010000631.1 GCA_012031475.1 Leptolyngbyaceae cyanobacterium SM1_3_5
CCGACGAGTTTTTACACGCCTTGCAATTTTTGTCCGGTACTTAGGTCCTTGATACACCATTTGCTTAGCATCGGCAGTGGGAAACTGGAACGACTTGGCAGAGTGCGTTGAACAACTTGCGCTGGCTGCTACACCCGTACTTCTGTTGGAGTGCTTTGGCGTGGTGGTTGGAGGTGGTTGCCATTCTAGGACTCAAGCGTGGCTTGTTTAAGCTGATGCATCAAATTGGTTACTTTCGCATTGAACCACCCCCTCCAGCACGGACGGCTTGAGGGGTACGTTGATTCTGCTCTCAGCACAGTGACAGAAGAGGGATTAAAAGGTTGCAAGTCATACTCGTTATGAGTATGATTAAGGAAGAAGTGAATCCCCAACTGCGATGGTTAGAATTCAAGACATTCCTTTGAGCGACATTCGGCGTCCGCTGTTTCGCCAAAACGACCCCGAAAAGGTGAAAGCGCTGATGGTTTCGATCGCTGAAATTGGACAGCAAGAGCCGATCGACGTGCTGGAAGTGGACGGGCAGTATTATGGATTTTCCGGCTGTCATCGATTTGAAGCCTGTAGCCGCCTGGGATTGGAAAAAATTCGGTGCAATGTCCGCCGCGCTCCGAAATCCGTGCTAAAGATGCACTTAGCTTAACTGGAGAATTTTATGCAAGCTCAAGACCAGATGATAATCAACATCGGCATTTCCGAAACCGATCGCGAATCGATCGTGCAGGGTTTGTCACACCTGCTGGCCGATACCTACACGCTCTATCTGAAGACGCACAACTTCCACTGGAACGTCACAGGTCCGATGTTCCAAACGCTGCACACGATGTTCATGCAGCAGTATACCGAACTGTCGATCGCCGTTGACGACATTGCCGAACGGATTCGATCGCTCGGCTTTCCCGCTCCGGGAACCTACAGCGACTATGCAAAGCTGGCTTCGATCGAAGAAACCTTGGGCGTTTCCGACTGCGGATGGAAATGATTCGTACTGCTGGTTGGCTGGCAATGAAGCGGTCGTTCGCACGGCTCGCGCTGCCTTCCCCGCTGCGGAACGCGCCGGAGACGAATCCACTGCTGATTTGCTCACCGAGCGGATGCGCCTGCACGAGAAGACAGCGTGGATGCTGCGGAGTTTGCTTCAGTAGTTTCCGCTGCTGAGATAATAAACTCATCCGCTTTGTGATGGTTGGATGAGTGAAGCTGTAAATTACACCCATCGATTGCGATCGCACATGCAGTCGGTGGGTGTTTCGAGTTTTCGGGCGCTGAGTCGTCAATCGGGTGTGTCGGAACGGCAGATCGATCGATTGCGGCAAGGGCAAGCCGCTCGAATGCAGGTGCAGTCGCTTCACAAAATTGGTGAAGTGCTGAATTTGTCGATCGCGCAGCTAATCGAGCAGTTTTCGCCGCTGTCGATCGAGTCGGCTACATCCGTCGAATCCAACCTTCAGCAGGAATATCAGCGGCTTCAAGCTCAGCTTGCCGAACAGCGCGAAACGCTAAAGCAGGAATTTCAGCGATCGACTTTGCAGGCGATCGAGTCGTGGCTGTTGCAGTTTCCCACTGCCGCTTATGCCGCTCAGCAAAATCCACAGTTGCCCGCCGTGCGCTTGCTGCCGCTGATCCGTCCGATCGAGCAGCTTTTGAAAAATTGGGGCGTTGAAGCGATCGCCGCTGTGGGTGAGGAAGTGCCGTTTGATCCGCAACTGCATCAACTCATGGACGGCAGCGCCAACTTGGGCGATCGCGTCCGCATTCGCTATACGGGATATCGACAGGGCGATCGACTGCTGCATCGGGCGAAAGTCAGTCCGGTCTAGAACTTCCCTTCATTGATTTCGCTATTATTTGAAGCACTGCTCGATCGCAAGGTGAAGCTGATGGTTGTGCAACCGTCGATCGCGAAGGAATCGATCGCCAAAGAATCGATCGAAAATATTCAACAGCCGTCGATCGCTGCTGCTCTTACCGATGCCTTGGGAGCAGCGGGAAAGATTCAATCGGAAATGCTGATTGGTTCAAACTTTGGGTTAGCGGCAACCATTAAACAAGAAGTTGTGGTCAAAGTAGCAGGCTGGTTTTTGATGCCGCAGATGCAGCCTGCCACCCTAGAAGCGATTCGCCGCAGTGACAGGCCAAATTTGGGGAGGGCAGTTGCGATCGTCATGGAATTTTTGTCCGAAGAAGACGGCGGCGAACTGTCGGTGCGATCGACGCCGCCTTACGGCAAACTGCACTTCTACGAGCAAATTTTGCAAGTGCCAACCTATGTGACCTATGACCCTTACGAGGTCAGCTTAGAGGTGCGATCGCTGCAAGCCGGACGCTACGCGCTGCAAACTCCCGACGCAAACGGAAGCTTTTGAATTCCTCAGCTTCAGCTTTTCTTGGGCATCTGGCACGGCGATCGGCTTTGCCAAACAATCAACTGGCTGCGCTGGTGGGACGAATCTGGCAATTTGCTATTGTGGAGTGCCGAGCAAGCCGAACGAGAACGGCAAAGAGCCGATCGCCTCGCCGCAAAACTACGAGAATTGGGCGTTGATCCCGATGCGATCGCCTAGAACTGTCGCGACCAATCTTGAAACCAGCGTTCGACAATCACCTTGGACTGCGTGAAAAACTCGATCGCATCGCGGCCTTGTCCGTGCAGATCGCCAAAGAAGCTGTCTTTCCAGCCGGAAAACGGAAAGAACGCCATCGGTGCGGCCACGCCAATGTTGATGCCGATGTTTCCGGCTTCGGCTTCGTAGCGAAATTTGCGGGCGGCGGCTCCGCTGGAGGTGAACAGACAGGCCATGTTGCCCCACTGTCCGCTGTTGACCAGCGCGATCGCTTCATCGATCGTCTCAACATGCAGCATTCCGAGGACGGGGCCAAAAATTTCGGTCTTGGCAATCCGGCTGTCCGGTTGAACATTTTGCAGCAGAGTCGGACGCACGAAGCTGCCCTGCTCATAGCCTTCGACTTTAGGACGGCGACCATCGACGACGATCGACGCGCCTTCGTCCAGTCCTGCCTGAATCAAGCTTTCGATTCGATCGCGGCTCTGCGAATTGATCACAGGTCCCATCTGGACGCCTTCATCAAGTCCGAACCCGACTTTGCGAGAACTGGTGGCGTGAGCGATCGCTTCCGTAAACGGCTTTTGCGCTGCCCCGACCGTGACGGCAAGCGAAGCGGCGAGGCAGCGCTGTCCGGCACAGCCAAAGGCGCTATCGATCGTGATGCGCGTCGTCATCTCAATATCGGCATCCGGCAAATGATGATCGGATTTTTCGCACCGCC
>JAAUTJ010000632.1 GCA_012031475.1 Leptolyngbyaceae cyanobacterium SM1_3_5
CGCAAACAAAATCACAAAAGCCGCTTCCGGTTCGATGCGTTTCAATACGCTCAAATAACCGTCGGCGTTGCTGCGGTGGTGAAAGCGGGCGATCGTGATCCGCTGCATGTCTGGTAACTGTCGCACGATGCACCAAGGGTAGAGTTTGGAATTGCGTGAGAAGCTTGATACCATAGAGCAATCCTTCCCGCTTTTTGCGGGGTTGAGGAATAGCGATCGATCTCTCGTTTTCCAGGCAAGGTGATCGATCGCTTTCGGTTGATTCACTACAGGTCGCATCTGCGACCTTGCTTATCATGTTAGGTTGCAGATGCGTCCTTGTCAATACTTTCAATGGGATTAATTCGGTTACGCATTCGCGAGCTTGCCCAAGAGCGAAGCTTGACATTAAAAGAAGTTGCTGCAAGGGCGGGGCTTCCTTACAGCACGGTCAAGACTTATGTTCAGCGCGAAGCAATGGCAACGACAGACTACACCGCTATTCTTAAAATTGCTCGTGCGTTTGATGTGGCGATCGAAGACCTTGTGGAAGTTTTAGAAGAGTAGATCGCTTGACCCCAGGTATAATACAAATGTCCTATTTGAGGATAGCTGTATGCCGCTTGGAACGTTAAATCATCTGGCGATTACGGTGAGCGATCGAACTCGATCGGAGCCATTTTACGACGCGATTTTGACCTGGATGGGATACGAACAGGTTGAGCGAACGGAGGATTTTACGCTGTGGTGGTTAGCCGGGGCAGGCGCGATCGAAATTGTGCAGGGCGATCGCGAGTGTCAAAATCCGCAGCACGATCGCTACTCGCCCGGACTGCACCACGTCGCCCTCAACGCCGACAGCCGCGAACAGGTCGATACGTTCCATCAAAAGCTGATGGAACTGGGAGCCACCATTCTCGATGCGCCTGCCGAATACAGCTATTCACCGGGATACTACGCCGTATTTTTCGCTGACCCAGACGGCATCAAGCTAGAACTGGTTCATATGCCAGTTGTGGCTTAGGTTGCTGATAGTTTCGCCGCCGTTCTGAGAATCTGTCCCGCCAAAATTGCCGCCCCAAATCCGTTGTCGATGTTGACCACGCCAACTCCTGCCGCGCAGGAATTCAGCATCGTCAGCAGCGGCGCGAGTCCTTGAAAGCTGGCTCCATAGCCGACGCTGGTGGGCACAGCCACGATCGGACAGTCGGCCAGTCCCGCCACGACGCTGGGCAGTGCGCCTTCCATTCCGGCCACGACAATCAGCACGTCCGCAGACTGCACCAGATGACGATGCTTCAGCAAACGGTGAATTCCAGCTACGCCCACATCCCACAGGCGGCGGACGGGAAAGCCGCAAAGTTCGGCTGTGACGGCGGCTTCTTCCGCGACGGGTAGATCCGCCGTGCCTGCCGAAAGTAGCGTGATTGTGCCGATCGCCTGCGGTGGAATGGGCTGAGAAACGATCGCGCAAATTCGCGCCATTTCGTAATAGCGCAAATAGGGAATGCGCTGCTGCAATTGTTCATAAACGGCGGGCGTAATTCGCGTTGCCATCACGACGGGCTGCTGCTGCTGCATCGTTTGGAAAATCTTGATCAGATGTTCGATCGATTTCCCTTCGCCCCAAATCACTTCAGGAAATCCAGTCCGCAGCGATCGATGATGATCGAGCTTGGCAAAATCTCCCACAGGTTCATAGTCAAAATATTTCAGTTTTTCAAAAGCAGAATCCGGGCTAACTTGCCCTTGCGCGACGGCATCGAGAAGCGATCGCAAAGCATCAGGTTGTGTCATCAGCAAAAAATTAACTATTCATCTTCTTCTACTCTAAGCGTTTGCACATTCCACAAGCCCCAGCTTGGCAAACCGGAATATTGATGTCCTTGGACGCGATCGCGCACGGCCATCAGCGCAATTTCGTGAACCAGATGAATGACGGGCAATTGTTCCTGCACAATTTGCTGAAATCGATCGTAGATTTCTTTGCGTTTGGCCTCATCAAATTCGCGTGCGCCAGCGATGAAAAGGCGATCGATCTCGCGCTCCCAATCGGAAACTTGGCGACCTTCGATCGGCGCTTGTCCGGCCAAAGAAGCGCGATTAAATGAATGCGAACCGCCGTTACTTGTCCACAAATTCGCAGCCCGATGCGGTTCGAGTCCGCCCGTGAAACCAATTAGATGCGCTTCCCAATCGCGAGTGTCATCAATTTTGCTAATTAAGGTGTTGAAGTTGATCGGCGTGAAGTCTACTTGAATGCCGATTTTACTCAGGTCAATCTTGATTTGAGAGCCGATCGCCTCGCGAATGAGATTACCTGAATTGGTGAGCAAGTTGAACTGAACGCGATTGCCTTCTGAATCTAAAAGTTCTCCGCTGGAGTTGTATTGAAAGCCGACGGATTGCAATAATTCTTTCGCTTTTTTAATGTCGAAATCGTAGACTTTTAAGCCATCTTCCGGCGTTAGATAAAACGGACTTTGAACCGAGATCGGTGAATTTTGCGGTTCACTGATGCCGCGATAGATGTTGTTGATCATGCGGGGTCGATCGATCGCATAGGCCACCGCCTGTCGAAATTCTTTGGTGTTAAACCAGCGCGATTTAATCGGGTCTACAAGCGGCTGACCGTTTTTTCGACCTGTGTTGAGATTGAATGTTAAATAAGTTGTACCTGACCAAGGGCCACCGTTCAAAATGCTAAATTTTCCGCGTTTTTCTTCGCGCTTCAAGAGCGAGAAATATTCGGGACGCAAAGGCCGGACATCGCCCATTGCGTCCAATTCGCCCGATCGAAATCGCAACAGTTGCGCGTCGGTGGACTCCATAAGCTGCCAGACGACTCGATCGATATATGGCAGTTGATTTCCCTGTTCGTCTTTTTCCCAATAGTACGGATTGCGTCGAAAAATAATTCGTTCTCCGGTTACATAGCGCTCCATCACATAGGGACCATTCGCGACAATTTTGCTGGGGTCAGTTCCGGTATTCCAAGCGGCAATAAATTGTGGATTTCCGTTCGCGTCAAGCTGTTTCACCGAGTCTTCTAAAATATGTTTTGGCAAAATGTGAACGCCCGACCACTGCGCGGAAGTGGCTCGTAGAATTGGCGAGAAAGGTTCGGGTAGAATGAATTCGACGCGGCGGCTATCTAGCTTACGAATTGTCGGTAGTATTCCTTGTTCTCCAATCCGAAAGCCATCTTTGGAAGTCGATGGAATCTTTTCGTTAAAACCACATCGCGATAGGTGAAAACCACATCATCGGCGGTGAGCGGCTGTCCATCTGACCAGCGTAGAGCAGGGC
>JAAUTJ010000633.1 GCA_012031475.1 Leptolyngbyaceae cyanobacterium SM1_3_5
TTGTATTTGGGCGGCGATCGAATTACCGCTGCTGAGAATGCCGCTTGGCGGGCGGTGCTGGCGTGGTCTACCCTAGCGGGAGCCATGTTGCAGTGGGTGGCACAACTTCCCAGTCAGTGGCGCTCGGGCTTGGGCGGATTGCGATTGCGATTCAATTTTCGGCAGCCGGAAGTGCAGCAGGTGATCAAAATCATGGGACCTGCCGTGTTCTCGTCCGGCATGATGCAGATCAACGTCGCGACCGATCTCTTTTTATTACGTTTATTCCCAACGCGACCGCTGCCGTTTCTGCCTTGGGCTATGCAGGCTTGCTGGTGCAAACGCCGCTGGGCATCGTCTCGAATGTGATTCTCGTGCCCTTGATGCCGATTTTTGCGCGACTGACCGCGCCGGAAAACTGGCCGGAACTGAAAACCCGGATTCGTCAAGGCTTGATGCTGACGGCGTTCACGATGCTGCCGATCAGTGCGCTGATGATCGCCTTGGCCGTGCCGATCGCCCGTGTCGTGTACGAGCGCGGCGCGTTTGACGCGAACGCATCGGTTCTGACGGCTTCGGTTTTGATGGCGTATGCGATCGGCATGTTTTTCTATCTCGGTCGCGATGTTTTAGTCAGGGTTTTCTACGCGCTGGAAGATGCCGAAACGCCGTTTCGGATCAGCGTTGTCAACATTTTCCTGAATGCGCTGTTTGATTTTCTGCTCGTCTGGCGATTTGGCGCACCGGGAATTGTGCTGGCAACCGTCAGCGTCAACGTGATCTCGATGATCGCGCTGCTGATTGTGCTGCACCGCAAGCTGGGCGGTTTGCCTTGGCGCGAGTGGAGTCCGCCGATCGCCTTGCTCGCCTTGGGCAGCGTGGCCGCCGGATTTGCAAGCTGGTTTACGTTTCAGGGCATGGCACGATATTTCGGATCGGCCAATCTGCTGATCCAGATTGTCGAACTGAGCGGGGCAGGCGCGATCGGAGTGGGCGTGTTTCTCCTATTCGCAACCCGCTTGCAGCTACCGGAAGTGCAGCAGTTCATCGCCAGTTTCCGCCGTCGCCTATTCCGCCGCTAGCGATTTTTGAGTCGATCGATTTCCCGTTGCAGGTCTTCAAGTTCGCGACGCAGGCGATCGGCTTCGGCTTTGGGCGCTTCTGAGGGCACATCAACTGCGCCGTCCGTTGTGCGGCGATAGTTGCCCTGCCGAATTTGGCGGAACTCTTCAGACTCCGCCCATTCACGCAAAAAGTGAACCCGTTCAACCGTGAACGGATGGGTTAAAAACACGCTCTCCGACAAATTGTTGTAGAGAAAAAACTTATAAACCTGGTTGAGGCCGTCTGCGTCCAAATTTTGGTAGCGCTCCGACTGGCGAATGAATTCATCCAGGCTGAGTTCCTGCTGATGTTGGACGCTGCCTCCGGCCATCAGCATCATGTTTCGCAAAATCGGATTCAAATCGTCCATGACGAGCAGCGAGGCGCGATCGGCAGACAGTTCCGCCTTCCGCAGCCACTCATAGAACGCCAGAATCAATCCGGTACTCACCAAAGTACTCAGCCCAAACGTCGCCGTACTCAAACCGGAAACCAGCGTGATCGCCCAGGTTGCCATTTGCGTCAGCGTCGTGTGGCCGCATTTGATGTGGCCGAGTTCGTGCGCGAGAATCGATCGCAACTCCACCTCATTGCACAAATCCAGCAGCCCGCTGTTGATCACAATGCAAGGCCGCTCTTGTCCCAGTGCGTAGGCGTTTGCCATCGGTGACTGCGTGACAAACAGCGTCGGGGCGGGTGAAATGTCGATCGCCCGAACCGCTTCGCGAAACGCCTGATAGATCGAAGCGTACTGACGTGGTCCCACTCGATGCTGTTGCCCATCAAAACACATAGCGCGGTCGCTCGTAGGTGATTTCGACAACTTGCGGGCAACCAGATCAAATCCGGGAACGCTCCGCAGCGCTTGTTCAGCCTGATAGTCGAGCGGATGGCGAAAGGCTTCGCTGGAAATTCCGGGGTAGGTGGGCATGGGAAGAGGGGGAATCGATCGATTCTATTTTGGCACTTCTGGTTGGGTTGGGGGTTGGGGGAGTTTTTGAATCAAATGTTCGATCGCAAGATCATGTTGTCAAACCGCGATCGATACTGTTGGTCGCAACATTCAGTTTTTACAATTTCTTGGGAACTAAATTAGAAGAATTTGCAATAAACAAATCGTTAAAGAGCAGGCGATCGTAAATGCTGAAACTATAGGGAACTTCGATTAATTGTTTTTGCGTCAGTGCAGTCTTATGTGAGACGCTAATCATCCGCTTAGAAATACAGGTTTTGCCAAATTCAACCCCTCACTCTTTGTCCGTTGCCGCAAAATCAGCAGGCCTTGGAGCGTTTTTCTCTAATTGGCTGCTTTGGTGCTGAGGAAGGTGTACCGCATCAAGTTGTAGGTCAAATTCTTCAAGCCCAGTTGAGTCTTTGCCCGCACTATCCCAATCGAGCGCACAAGTTTGCCACCCATCTGCATCACCCAGCGGCCAAACACATGCTCAACTCTGGCACGAGTTTTCGACTTGGTGCGATTGGATTGCTTTTGCGCCTCACTCAGAGGCGCGTTCCGATAAGCTCGTTCGTGAATCTGACTGTCAAATCCCATCAGGTCTAATGTTTCCTCAATTGCCTCAGAGCGATACGCACTGTCTGCCCAAAGACGGTCACTCTCATTATCCTCATCGAGTAATTGACCCAACACTTGCGAGTCATGCACAGCGGCATCGGTGATGGCATACTCACGAATCAAGCCATGTTCAGCATCAACGCAAATGTGGTCTTTGTACCCGAAGTAGCTCTTGCCGCCTTTTTTCGTCCACCGCGCATCCGTATCTTTTTGAGCGCTTTTGTGCGGTTTGTCTTGCCACAACTGAGCGCCTTTGCCTTGCTTAATCAGTTTGTTCTCATCCTCGCTGTTGTGCTGCTTGGGGACGGGAACGAGGGTCGCATCAATGATTTGCCCACCTTTTGCCGCATAGCCTTGTTCAATTAGGTACCCATCAAATTGCTCAAACAACGCCTCAATCAAGTTCTGCTGCGTCAATTGTTTGCGAAACAGCCACACCGTTGTCGCATCGGGGACTTCATCGGCCAGTCCCAAGCCGAGAAACTGCATGAATGACAAGCGGTCACTCACTGGGTACTCCAACTCCTCATCGCTGATGTTGTACAACTGCTGCAACACCAAGAGCTTAAACATCACAATCACATCGATTGGTTTACGTCCTGCCTGGCTTTTGCGCGGTTTATCATGAACC
>JAAUTJ010000634.1 GCA_012031475.1 Leptolyngbyaceae cyanobacterium SM1_3_5
TAGAAGCAGAAAAATGTGAGCGTGGCGATCGCCGCTCACCTGATCGATCGCATTGCCGATCCAGAGTCCGGCAGTTGTCGAGCGATCGGGCGCACTCACCCACCACAGCGGCGTTTCGACTGAAAGATGGGAATCGACCGTTTGGGCGAGATGGGCGATCGGCTGTCCGGGAAACAGTTCTTCGTAGGTGCGCTGCATAAACTGCACGAGCAGGGCGCGGTCAAGACCACCGCCGCGCCGTAGCTCATAGCCCGCTGGCAGCAGCGGATTCATCAGAGCGTGTTGGCGGGAATGCCATGCACCAAAACTTTCAGGCTGGGCGGCAGTCCGGCAACCTCGGACGATCGATCGCGCAGCGCAGCGGGAGCAGACTCAACTTGCGAAGTCGGCTCATCGATTGGCGCAGGAGCAACCATGTCATTAGGCAGAAAATTCGGGCACTGGTCGCAGCTAGCGCAACCAGAAAGACAAGCAGGACGAGAAACGGAGCGATATTCTGCCGAAAGAACGTCTTCATGTGGGGCAAGTTCAAATATTTGTAAAGCCTATTCTCATCTTATCGTTTTGAGGACGCATCTTCCTCTAATCCGGGACGTGGAAAGGCGGCGGGTTTGGCATTCCAGGGCGCAAAAATCGGCAGCAGCAGCAGTCCGGGGAGGCAGCCGCGATCGTCAGCAAAAAGAACAGCGGCCAGCCAACGCGATCGGCAATTCCGCCAGCGGGAGCCACCAAAATATCGCGGCTCACGGCCATCAAACTCGACAGCAAAGCGTACTGCGTGGCCGAAAAGCGCTGATTGCACAAACTCATCAAAAACGCGACAAAAGCCGCTGTCCCCAATCCGCCGCAGAAATTCTCGATATTAATCGCCACGACCATCATGGGATAGTTTTGTCCGGCCTGCGCCAAAGCGAAATACGCCAGATTGCTGATCGCCTGCAAGCCGCCGAAAATCCACAGCGATCGATTCACGCCCCACTGACTGAGCAGCGCCCCGCCCACCAAAGCGCCGACGATCGTGGCAATCAGCCCCATGCCGCCCCGCACTGCCCCGATGTCGCCCTGCGAAAATCCGGTCTTCAGCAGAAACGGCGTCACCATATTGTTCACCAAGGCATCGCCAAGCCTGTACAGGACGATGAACAGCAAAATTGAAAAGCCCTGCGCGACGCCTTTGCGCTGAAAAAACTCGATGAACGGCAGCTTGACGGCATCCGCAAACGTCGCGGGCGGACGCACGGCGACATCCGGTTCCGGCGCAAAGAACGAAGGCAAAATGCACAGCAGCATCAGTCCGGCCATGCCCAAGTAGACCGTCGGCCAGGGCAGTCGATCGGCCAAAATCAGCGCCAGCGATCCCGTGACGAGCAGGGCAATTCGATAGCCCAACACGGCAACCGCTGCCCCTGCCCCCAGTTCACGCGGACTCAAAACATCCGTCCGGTAGGCATCAAAGGCAATATCTTGAGTGGCACTGAGAAACGCGATCGCCACAGCATTGATCGCAAACATCTGGAGCGCCTGAGCTGGACGCTGAACCGCCATCGCCGCGATCGCCACCGCCAGCAAAATCTGCGTAATCACCAGCCAGCCGCGTCTGCGTCCCAGGAAGGGAGGGACGAATCGATCGAGAAACGGCGACCACAAAAACTTGAGCGAATATGGCAAAGCCACCAGACTCATCGCCCCCACTTTTGCGAGATCAATGCCCTCAACCGTCATCCAGGCTTGCAGCGTTTGACTGGTCAGAAACAACGGCAAACCAGAGGCAAAGCCCAACAGCAGCAGGGCAAACATTTTGCGGCTTTGGAAAACTTGCAGGAAAGACTGAGACGTATTCACTGAGGCGATCGAGCGAAGGTGCTTCGTGATTTTGGCATATCAGGATTTGGTTTTGACGATCGACGCCTTGAATCTACGGATTCGGTTCGGGGGAGCGATTGCCTTCCTCAATAAAAATCAAAAAGTCAATAAAGCCAATGTTGGAAAGAATGGTTTCTTCGGCTTGTCGATCGCCTTGTTCCCTGGCAATCACCAAAGCTTGCTGATAGGAATCGAGGGCTTGCGAATGCTCGCCCTGCGCTCCATAAAAGTCGCCAATCGCAATTAGAAATTGAGCTTCAGCAGACCGATCGCCAATTTCTCTGGCGATCGCCAAAGCCGTGATAAGCATAGTCAAGCGCCTGCAAGTATTCTTCTTGATCGGCATAAACCAATCCGATGTTGCTGAGCGTCCGGCCTTCTCCTGCTCGATCGCCAATTTCTCTAGCGATCGCCAGCGCTTGCTGATAGTAATCCAAGGCTCGCGGATATTCGCTCATTACACGGTAAAACAGCCGATGTTGTTGAGCGCTGCGCCTTCGGTGAAGCGATCGCTCGCTGCTCTGGCCGTTGACAACGCTTGCTCAAACGACTGCAAAGCGGCTGGAAATTCCATCAGATAAAGCTGCTCAAGACCCTGCTGATTGATCTGTTGCGCTTCTGCATTGGCGTCCTCTAACCGCGACTGAGCCGCTGCTGTAGGCATCAGCAGCAAGGCAGAACAGCAGCAGGCCAACAGCGCGATCGAACCAAGTTTCTGTAGCATTGTCTTCTTCAAGGCTGAGAATGATCCCTCAGCAGATGTCACAAACCACAGTAGAGCCACACCTGATGAATCGTTGGGTGAGAGAGGACAGTTGCAGAAACGTCTGAACAGCAAATCGATCGCGCCTTCTGCATTTGCTATGCACGATCGCCAGACGCCACTAGACTTGATAGTGGCAGTCATGACAGGGATTGGAAGGGAATGCGAATTTTGTTTGTGGCGGCAGAGGCGGCTCCGGTTGCGAAAGTTGGCGGCATGGGCGATGTGGTCGGGGCGCTTCCCAAAGTGCTAAAAGCAATGGGGCATGACGTGCGGATTTTCATGCCGTATTACGGCTTTTTGCCCGACAAAATGACCGTGCCCAAAGAGCCGATTTGGTACGGCTACGCGATGTTTCAAAACTTCCAGGTGTTTGAATCCGTTTTGCCTGGAACCGACGTGCCGCTGTATCTATTCGCGCATCCGGCCTTTGCGCCCCGCCGCGTTTATGGCGGAGAAGATGAAGACTGGCGCTTCACGCTGTTTGCCAATGGAGCGGCGGAATTTTGCTGGAACTACTGGAAGCCGCAGATCATTCACTGCCATGATTGGCATACGGGAATGATTCCGGTTTGGATGCACCAGTCGCCCGACATTTCAACCATTTTCACGATTCACAATTTGGCCTATCAGGGGCCTTGGCGCTGGCGACTA
>JAAUTJ010000635.1 GCA_012031475.1 Leptolyngbyaceae cyanobacterium SM1_3_5
GGGGAATAAAGGGATAAGGGGTTAAGGGATGTCAGAGACGCGAGATCTCGCGTCTGTACGGGGGAAGGGGGGAGGATGAGTAGAATTTGGAGATGAGCGATCGTGGTTTTCAGTTTAAGGCAACGGCTGTTTCCCTAATCCCTAACCCTCACTCCTCGCTCGACTTCTCCTGAAACCCTCGCACGATCCGCGACAGTTCGCTTTTCTCATCAACGGCGACGCGGGTGGGCGACCCGCTGACGATGCCTTCAAAGTTGCGGAACGAATCGCGAATTTCGGGGCCGTCGCTGCTGATTGTGTATTCGCGGATGCCCTTGTCGTGCCACGAGCCGCGCATCTTGAAGACGTTGATCGCTCGTGCCATTTCACCTCTGATCTCGACGTATTGCAGCAGCAAAATCGTGTCGGTGATGGTGGAGATGTGCGAATCGGTGATCGAATTTGACCCCATAAACTGATCGCTCGTGTTCGTGAAGAATCCGGTAATTTCTTCTTGTTTGGCGAAACCCGTCACGCCGATCACAAATTGGCGAAAAGCATTGTTGCTGACGCCGCGAGCGAGGGCGGAGAGCGAATCGATCGCAATTCGCGACGGCTTAAATTCCGCGATCTCCGACTTGATAATCTGCAAGTGATCTTCGAGTCCGGCTGATTCTGGATAGGTGCAGATGATTTTCAGCAAGCCTTCCTGCTCTAGTTCCTCGAAGTCGATGCCCCAAGAATAAGCGTTGCGCGACAGTTGCGCCCGTGATTCTTCGTAGGCAAAAAGAATAGCGCGATCGCCGCTTTCGCAGGCATTTTTGAGAAACTTACTCACCAAAAGCGTCTTTCCGGTTCCGGTCGCTCCGGTTGCCAAAATGATCGAGTCTTTGAAAAAAGCCGCCGCCCGCACATTTCGTCGAGCGTTTTTTACGCCTGTGGAAACGCGGAGTTGCTCGATCGCTGCGTCAGTTGCATCGCGCCCAAGGGGAAAATGCTGATGCCGTGATTGGTGATCGTGAAGGGATATTCGCCCTTCATGTGCGTGTGCCGCGCAATTTCAGAATTTCAATCGTGCGGCGGCGGCGTTCCCCTTCGAGGACATTGCGGACGATCGCCACGTTATCCGAGACGAATTCCTCGACGCCAAAGCGCGCAACCGGGCCGTATTCCTCGACGCGCTCGGTTGTCATGATTGTCGTCGCGCCGACCTGTTTGAGGCGGGCGACCAGCCGAAAAATTTCGCGGCGGACGACCGGGGCGGCTTCGTACTGCTGGAAGACGGCGGTGACGGAATCGATCGAAACCCGCTTGGCTTTATATTTGCGGACGGCATACTGGACTCGTTCGATCAGGGCGGACAGATCAAAATTGCCGACGACATCTTGGCCTTCCGGGTCAGGGGAAGCGTCGAGAATAAACAGCTTGCCTTCGTCAATGAACTTTTGCAGATCCCAGCCAAAGCTGAAGGCGTTTTTGATCACGTCGGCGGGCGATTCTTCAAACGTAACGAACACGCCGGACTCGTTGAACTGCGTGATGCCGTTGTAGAGAAACTGCACGGCAAACAGCGTTTTTCCGGTTCCCGATGTGCCGCTGACGATCGTGGTTCTGCGATCGGCAAGCCCCCGTTGCTGATGTCGTCGAACCCCTCGATCATGGTTCGCAGCTTTTGGACACCTGCCTTGGTGTTGTCCGGCTGCTCAATTGAATTTAGTTGCTCCATGAGTTGCTCAAACTTAGGGATTCTCTAGCTCGTCTTCCCGTAGCTCATCATACAAAAGGTCAAGCCCGATCAAGACTTTTTCGCGATCGGACAAGTCCCCAATGATGCGGCGCACCGGAGGCGGCAAGATTTTCGCCAGGGTGGGCGTGGCGAGGATTTTGTCTTCCTCGGCCAGTTTGCGGATTTTTTAACACATCAATCACCTTCAAAGCGTAGACGCCCTGAAATTCCGTCTCCAAAATATTGTTGAGCATTTTCAGCGCCCGAATTGAATTGGGCGTGTTGCCTGCCACATAAAGCTTGAGAATATAAGTTTTTTTCAACGGCATAATTTGTCAGCCCGTTTTGGCAAAAGCTCCATGCGCTCAGGGGTGAGGGTGCGATCGACGGTACATTTCGCACAGATGCGCCAGCATGTCGATCAGCGTTAGACGATAATCCAGCAAAATTTCCTCACTGCGTCCTTCTAACTTTAGCTGTTTCGAGAATTTATCCATCAGTTCCATATGAATCTGCACGATCACGTCAACGGGCACGTCGGCAAAAAACGCTTGATTTACAAATAGATCAATTCGCTCATTCAGTCCGTGACTTTCTGTGAAGTACTGCAAGACAATTTCGCCGTATTCACTCTTAAGCTGGTCGAGCAGGGCTTGCCGTTCATCGCGATCGAGCCGCTTAAAGAAAGTGCGCGGATTGCGCTTGTAGTATAGCCCCCAATCGCCCAATCGCTGCTTGAGCTTGTCGGCCAGTCGGCGCTGTTGCAGCAAGAGCGAACTGGTCACGGCGATCGCCGCCACTGGGGATTCTGCCGCAGGCGGCTCTGCTGCGATCGCCAAAAATTTGCTCATCGCTTCGTCGATCGCGCCGTCAAGCTGCGACAGCGACTCGATCGCCAAATAGCGCGTCGCGTTCAGATACAGCGCACAGAAATCTGCCGATTCGTCAAACAGGACAACAGCCGGAAGCATTGTGGCGTGTTCTTGCAGGCGATCGAACACAACCGCGAGATCCGAATTGTCTTGCAAGATCAAGCAGTCGATTTGGTGCTGTTCGCGATCGACAAAGCGCAAAAATCGGCAGTGAGGTGAAAGATCTGGAGGCGATAGCGCTCCAAAACCTGCGGTTGCTCGCTCCAGCGCTGAAGCTGTTCTGCCAGCGTTGCCGAAGTTACAAACGTACACAAAGAAAGAGGGCACAAGGAGCTAGAGAACCAAAAACGGCGAGCAACACATCTAGTCAGCTAGTCAGAAGACTTTACATCGTCAGAAGACTTTACAAATATTGTAATTGCAAAGGCTCCTGAGACTGGAGTGCAGCGCAAATCAGCAGCGATAATAAAAATAATCGGGCAACTCGTATTTTTTTCGTTTCTCAAAAACAAGGCTGCAATTTTGTCATCCCTGTGGTCGCTGCAAGTTATGGAGCAAGCCGCCCTGCGCGAATTAATTGATGCGACTCCCGCTTGTGTCCTCAGCGCCAGCCTTGCCTCAATGCTAAGCTGCTGCGATCGATCGCGATCGGAACAGGTCGTGATTCGTCGATGAACAGCAGCATCCGGTCGGGCTGTTC
>JAAUTJ010000636.1 GCA_012031475.1 Leptolyngbyaceae cyanobacterium SM1_3_5
CACCCGGACTGAAATTCTCGAATCCGAGTTCCTGTAGAACCGCTTCGAGTGCGCCGATCGCGGTCAGGATGTCGCGATCGCTGACAAATCCCAAATGGCCGACGCGGAAAATTTTTGCCCTTCAAATGAATCTTGGCCTTCCGGCTGTGGCAATGTCGAACCGGTTTTTTCAGCAGCGATCGAATCTGTTCGGCATCGACTCCGGTAGGCGCGATCGCCGTAATCGCCGGACTGGACGCCCCATCAGCGGCAAATAACGGCAAACTCAAGGCTTTCGCGGCGGCTCTGGTTGCTCGCATGTGGCGCTGATGGCGAGCAAAAATTGCTTCGAGTCCTTCCGCCTGCATCATTTTCAAGGCCGCTTGCAGCGCAAAATACATATTCACGGGCGGCGTGAACGGATGGCTGTTTTTGGCGGCTTCTTTGCGATATTTGCCCAAATCGAGGTAAAACTTCGGCAGTTTTGCGGTTGCGTAGGCTTCCCAGGCTTTCGGGCTGACGGCGACAAAGCCGAGTCCGGGCGGCAGCATGTAGCCTTTCTGGGAACCGGAGGCGACGACATCCAAGCCCCACTGATCGATCGGTAGATGGACGGCTCCCAAACTTGTCACGGCATCGACCATAATTAACGCCCCGTGCGCTTTGACGTGGCGATTGATCGTTTCCAAATCGTTGAGAACGCCTGTCGAAGTTTCGCTGTGGGTGATGACGACGGCTTTGATCGAGCGATCGCGATCGGCTTCCAACTTCTCGCGAAACGCTTCCGGGTCGAGCGGTTTGCCCCATTCTGCGGTCACGGGTTCGACATTTAATCCGTAAGCTTCCGCAACTTTGACCCAGCGTTCGCCAAATTTGCCGTTGTTGCCAACCAAGACGCGATCGCCCGGACTCAAAAGTTGATCATGCCTGCTTCCATTGCGCCCGTGCCGCTCGCTGTCAGGATCAGCACGTCGCTTTCGGTTTGGTGCAGCCACTTCAGAGCTTGTGTGACTTCCGCAATGATGTTCTCAAAGTCTCCGGTGCGGTGGCCGATCGGATGTTTTGCCATTGCTAGCAGAACTTTTTCGGGTACGGGAGTCGGTCCCGGAATCATCAGCATGAGTTTGTCGTCCATCAGTCCCTTCTTTGCTTCTTAGGTTGAGTCGTTTGCTGCGCCAGCGCTCAAAAATTTGGCACAAACTTGGTTCGTCGAATGCGGCTGCGGACGAAGCCCAAAGTTCGCAAGCGTATGATCCAGAATGCCACAAGTTCTGATGGACTGAGCGCGATCGAACTGAAGCACCGAATCGATCGCACTTCCCCATCGTGCGACCCGTCCCGATTCCTTTGCCAACACCGGATGCCCGATATTTAATCCTGCTTTGTTTCCCGTTCTGTAACAATAGAGGGGTAATTTGATGCGTAATCGATCGAATTGCAGTGTTGCGCGAACCTGCTATGCCGCTGACAATTTTGGTGGTGGATGATGATTTTGGCACTCGGCTGGCAATTCAAGATTTTCTTGAACTGTCGGGCTATTTTGTCGTGGCGGCGGCAGATGGGCGATCGGGACTTGAGGCAGTCAAACAGTATCAGCCGCATCTAATTGTGACGGATGTGACGATGCCGGAGATGGATGGCTACGAGTTTGTACGACAGGTACGATCGCAGCCTGCGTTTCGATTGCTACCCGTAGTCTTTTTGACGGCACGAACGGAAGTTGAAGACCGGATTCGCGGCTATCAGACTGGCGGGGATGTTTATTTGGCAAAGCCATTTGAGTTATCGGAACTGGGCGCGGTTGCTCGCAATCTGCTCGATCGATCGCAAGTCATTCAGTCGGAACTGCACCGCCAACTTCACAGTCCGATCGCGTCAGCAGGTGAGACGGCTCCACTGCTGCCCGATGTGCAGCACCACTTCACCGATCGCGAACAGGATGTCTTGCTGCTGCTGGTTCAGGGACTTTCCAACGCGCAAATTGGCGATCGTCTTCACCTCAGCGCCCGCACGATCGAAAAATACGTCAGCAGCCTCCTCCGCAAAACCGAAAGCCACAACCGCGCCGACTTGGTACGCTACGCGCTAGAGCATCATTTAGTTTAGCGACGCAAAATCCTTAAGCCTTTCAATTACCGCAATAGGTCAGTTGTGGGATATTGCCATAGATCAGTTGTGGGAATTCGACCACAGCCAGGTAATCCGCAGGCTGCATCTGCACCACGATGATACGCTGCCATAAACAAGTTAGAGAGTCGATAGCCTTCGTTTTCAAGCATCAGGAAGAAGGCAACTCCTCCGCCTCCGCTTCTCTGTCCTGCCTGATAGCCTTGGCAATAATATTTTAGGTACTCTGTAACGATCGCTGGTTCGTGCTGTTGGGAGATTTCGGATGCGATCGCTTCAAGCTGTTCTTGAGCAACGCCAGCACATTCATCGATCGCGTCAGCTTGTTTTTGCGGTTCAGAATAATTCATCAGCAGCAAAGCAAAAGTGAGCGGAATGAAGGCAAATTGACGGTTGAACATGGCTGTATCTTTCAGTTTATTTTGGTGAATCGATCGCGGGTCGATGCTGTTGCCAAGGACGAGTAGCCTCAATTTGTGCCGCTAGCGAAATTAACGTCGCTTCATCGGCAGGTCGTCCAATTAGTTGAACGCCGACGGGTAAGCCATTGGGGGCGAATCCGGTGGGAATGGCGATCGCAGGCTGTCCCGTTGCGTTAAATGGCGGACTCGGTGCGACCCAGTTGACGATCTTCTCGAATGCTTTGGCAGGCCGCAAATTTGCCCATTCTCCGACGCGGATCGTGTGGTGCAAATAGGGCGTCAGGACGAGGACATCAAACGGATCAAGCTTTGTGACGATTTTGCGGGCGCAAGCCTGCATCTGCATTACGGCTCTGAGGTACATTCCGCGACGGCGCGATCGCTTTCTCAGCAGTCGATTCAGCGGATCGAGAAAAATTGGCGGGAACTCCGACATCGACTCCGGCTTGCCAAACGGCGATCAGCGGCTCCATCAGGTCAGAAAAGTCGAGGGCGATCGATTCCACCGAATGCCCCATCTGCTCTAGCAACTGCACGGTTTCCTCAATCGCTTGCGTACAAATGGGGTCGAATGCACCGATCGGCTGAATTTCGGTAGCGTAGGCGATGCGGAGCGATCGCGGCGCTTGGTCTGCCGCTGACAGAAACGAAGATTTCGGGTCGGGCAACCAGTAGGGATCGCCTAATGTGTGGCCTGCCATTGCGTCGAGCAGAACGGCAGCATCGCGGACGGTGCGGGCGATCGC
>JAAUTJ010000637.1 GCA_012031475.1 Leptolyngbyaceae cyanobacterium SM1_3_5
CAACTCCTGAAGGACTGCGAGTCGGAATTTGGTGATGGCGATCGCTCGATCGCCAGAAAGCGGCATCAGCGCCAGCATGGGCGTGATCAGCGCCTTGGGCGGCAGTTGGCGATCCTGGCACGGCGGCGCGATCGATCGATTCATCCGTCCTGATTTGACGCTGTATCCCGGTTTTTCCGGCGGCGCACTGATCGATATCGAAGGGCGGGCGATCGGCATGAACACGGCAGGTCCGCGACACTGGACGCTGACGATTCCGGCTGCCACCATTCAGCGCGTCGTCGATCAGCTGGGGCGCGGACGAATTGTCAGAGGCTATCTCGGCTTGGGAATGCAGCCTGTGCAGTTGCCTGACAGCCTCAAGTCGAGCTTGCAGCTTGCCGGAGGCGGCGTGATTGTCGTCAGCGTGGAACCGGATGCGCCTGCCGATCGCGCTGGCGTGATGATTGGCGATATCATCGTCCGCTTGGCCGACCAGCCGATCAGCGACGTGCGCGATGTCCACGCACTGCTTGACCCCGATCGCGTCGGTCAACCGCTCCCCGCTCAAATCATTCGGGCGGGAACGCTAACGCAACTCACGATCACAGTCGGCGCACGGCCATAAGGAGTATCCATGATCAGCAACACCGTCAATCTCACGATTAGTGCAGCGATCGCCAATCTTGCTGAAACCCTGATGCGATCGACGTCCAAGTTTCACATCTAGGGCAAAGTCGGATCAGGCGTGATCTGGCGATCGAACGGTCTGATTATCACCAATGCCCATGTCGTAGCCGGATCAAGCGCGATCGTGCAGCTTGCAGACGGACAACGCTTTTCCGCACAGGTGACACAGCGCGACGATGGGCACGGTCGATCGCGTCGAGGCCGATGGGGTCGCGATCTGGCAGCGCTGCAAATTGACGCGACCGATTTGCCTGCGGCGGCGATCGCCCCTTCAGCCGATTTGCGAGTCGGCGATCTGGTTTTTGCCGCTGGCTATCCGCACGGACAGGCAAGTATGACGATGGGCATGGTTCACACACAGATGCAGCAGCCTTGGATTCAGGCGGATATTCGCCTCGCTCCGGGCAATTCTGGCGGGGCGTTGGCCGATGCCCAAGGGCGCGTGGTCGGCATCAATACGATGATCGTGCAGGGTTTGGGATTTGCGATTCCCAGCGAGGCGATCGAATCTTTCTTGCAAAGCGAATTGCGTCCGCGCTTGGGCGTCACGCTTCAGCCCGTCCTCCTGCCCTCCAGTCAGCAGCGGCTCGGACTGCTGGTGCTGACGGTGGAAAGCAACAGTCCCGCTGCGCGATCGCTGCAAATCGGAGATGTGATAATCGGCGTGGAAGGTTCGCCGCTGCGCGATCTCAACGATTTGAGGCGGACGATCGCCACCAAGCAGTTTGGGGAATCTGTGCGGCTCGATCTTTTGCGCGGCGGCACTCACCAAACCCAATCGATCGAACTGACTCAACCGGAGCAGCAGGCGGCGTGATTCGCGTTTTAGTAGCGGCCAATTCGGTTGTGGTGCGGGCAGGACTGGAAGCGATCGTCTCCACCAGTTCTGCTCTGTCCGTCGTGGGCAGCGCAACGCTGGAGGCGATCGAGCGCCAAATTGACACACTCGCGCCGGATGTCGTGCTGCTGGCGTGGGATTTGGAAGACGATTTGAGCGCGATTCTCTCCAGCGATGACTTGGGGACATCGCGATCGTCTTGCTGGTCGAGGAAGTCAGCAACATTGCCGAAAGTCTGCGGCAGCAGGTGCGCGGCATCTTGCCGACTCATGCGGCTGAGCGGGAAATTACAGTTGCGATCGAAGCTGTCCATGCAGGCTTGACCGTGCTGCATCCGGTCGCGATCGATGCCCTGCTGCCCAACTTGCCCATTGCGCCGCAGTCCGTTCTGCCAACGCAATCGCTCACAGCCCGCGAAGTTGAAGTACTAACGATGATGGCGGAAGGCTTGGCAAACAAGTCGATCGCTCGCCGCCTCCAAATCTCAGAACACACGGTCAAATTTCACATCAGCTCGATCTTTAGCAAGCTCAACGTCGCCAGTCGGACTGAAGCGGTCATGCTCGGCGCAAGGCAAGGCTTGATTTTGCTTTAGGGCGATCGATCACACCACAAATGCAACTGCTACAGCTTCAGGAATTTAATAGATTAAGTTGCGTCTGGAGTTGTTGAAGTTTTTGTCGCTGCTGATCAATCCAAGCTTTTTCAGCCAACTTTTGCTCAGGAGTTTCTGCTGTGTATCGAGCATGAGTTTCTAGAAAGTAAATATAGAAAGCGATCGCTGATGTGAATGAATCATTGACTACAAGCATACGATCGTCAATCATCGTATTAACTCGCTTCTCTGACCTTTGAAGAACATCGAAGCTGAATTCTGAAACCTCATTCCAAGCAATATCACCAAATCGCTTCTTCCAAGCATCAATATATGGGTGGAAAATATCGGCAATCGATGGCAAATATGTTTCACCTTTTGCCGTTGCACTAATCTTTTGAGTAAGCAAATCTTCTACTTTGTAACGAGTTGTAATCAATTCGGATAGAAGTTCAGTCGCAGGTTCACTATTCAGCAGATTCATGAAAGATTTGATCTCATTCAGCGAAATTGCTTTCAATTGACGTAAAACTTTTGCGAGATCATCATCGATGAGTCGATCGAGCTTTCTAGAAAAGTCTTTGAGCAGGGGAGAAATTTCCTTTATGAGTTTTTCTTTGTCTGACCAGCCAACAGCGTTACGCAACTGATCTTTCTCATCAATGAAAACTTGTTTCTTTAAGTTCTCAAACTTTTCCAACCAATAGGACTGTGCTTCACTAATAATTTCTTTTCGACAAGCATCACTGGTTTGCTGAATCTTTAGCTCACATCCAGCAAAAGTTGCCAAGTTGCTCCCAAATTTGAGATTCTGATAACTCTGCAATTCTACGCTTGCTGTCCCACACTTCTTCTGCACACTCTAACTCTTCTAGACAGGTCTGGATTAAGTCTTCTAACCGATGAGAAAATGCTCGAATCTCTTCAATACATGGTCGGATTGATTGGTCTAACTGACTCGCGGCATCTTTGATTTCTTCTGACTCTAGGGAATGATACTCCCCTGCTAGCAACTGTTGGGTTGAGCGATCGACTTCGTGTAGCGTCTTCAAATACTCGTTCATGCCGTTAGTTTTAAATCTTTACGGGTACTATAAGTGAAATCAACACCCTTGAACACTCGGAAAATACGGACTCATGTACACTGCTATCTTCCCTCCAGAAAA
>JAAUTJ010000638.1 GCA_012031475.1 Leptolyngbyaceae cyanobacterium SM1_3_5
TCAGAAAACAGCGCGAACGGAAGATTCGATCGCGATCATCCCGCATTAAGATTGAATCTTCCGTTTCTTAGTCGATTTTCATGTTGCGTAGACGCATTTTGATTGGCGTTGGCGGAGGCATCGCCGCTTACAAAGTTTGTCAGGTTGTTTCTCGGCTGGCGCAGGCTGAAGCGGATGTGCGGGTCGTCATGACCGAGGGAGCCGCGCAGTTTGTCACGCCGCTGACCTTTGCGACTTTGAGCCGCCATCCGGCCTACAGCGATGTTGACTTTTGGCAGCCGCATCATGGAAAACCGCTGCACACCGAACTGGGCGAATGGGCAGAGGTGCTGGCGATCGCTCCACTTACCGCAAACACGCTGGGCAAATTGGCCTACGGCATGGCCGATAATTTGCTCACCAACATTGTGCTTGCTTCCACCTGTCCGATTTTGCTCGCTCCCGCCATGAATACCGACATGTGGCAGCAGCGATCGGTGCAGCGCAGTTGGGATCTGCTGCTGGAAGATCCGCGCTATCACGCAACTGGGCCGGGAAGCGGGCTGCTGGCCTGCGATCGCGTTGGGTCGGGTCGGATGGCCGCGCCGACTGAAATTCAGGCGCACCTCGAATCGCTGCTTTATGCCCAAGGACAGCGCGATCTAGCTGGAAAACGAATTTTAATCAGCGCAGGCGGAACTCGCGAATTTCTCGATCCTGTCCGCTTCATCGGCAATCCGGCAACGGGAAAAATGGGGATCGCGCTGGCGCAGGCCGCTTTGCATCGCGGGGCAGAGGTGACGCTGGTTCATGCCGCTGTCGCTCCAAAGCTGCTCGGCATGATTCCCGACGCGCATCTGATTGAAGCGGACAGCGCGATTGAAATGCAGCAGGCGCTAGAGCAGCAGTTCGATCGCGCCCACTGGATCATCATGGCCGCTGCCGTTGCCGATGTCCGCCCGGAAACCTACAGTGCGGAAAAGCTGCCGAAGCGATCGCTCCCCGCCTGTCTGCCGCTAGCCTCCGTGCCGGACATTGTGGCGAACTTGAGCCAGCGCAAGCAGCCGCATCAGTGCTTAATTGGCTTTGCGGCTCAAAGTGGCGATATTGTCACGCCCGCTTTGGAAAAGCTGGAGCGCAAAAATCTCGACGCGATCGCCACCAACCCGATTGACCAGCCCCATAGCGGCTTTGGCAGCGATCGCAATCAGGCCGTTTTTCTCGATCAGTCAGGTCGCAGAGTGGCGATCGAGCCTTGCAGCAAATTGGAAATGGCGCATCGGCTGTATGACTTTGTGCGATCGATCAAGTCCTAAAAGCGTTGCTGAATTCAGGGATGAATTGCATCGCGAGCCGCTTTCAAAGTCCCCCATTCCTGGGGGATTTAGGGGGCTTTCTCAGTTGTCGCTACCCACGATCCATTCCGTCATTCAGCAACGCCGCCCTAAAAAATCAGGCAACAAGAATCATTTTTCCTGCTGCCTTTCGAGATCAATTTTTAGTTGAAGAATCTACACTTCCACCGCATTGACATCAACCGATTTGCCGTCTGATGTTTGAGCCGTTGTCTGCGAAGATTTGCCGGACTTGGCGCGAGCAAACAGCAGTTGCGACATTTCTGCAACCAGAGCCGTCACAATCACTGCATCATCAATTTGACCGATGACAGGAATCACATCAGGCAGCAAATCGATCGGGCTAAGCAGATAGGCAACTGTTCCCAAAATAATCCACCAGCGGTACTTCGGATTGCGGATTACACTGCGATACCAGCCATAAATTGCTTCAGCAGAAAAGTTCATTGCGATCGTCCTCAAGTTGATGCTCTTATTGTCGCAATGGTAGCGATCGCGCAACAGTGCTGAGATCCGTCCCAGGTTTGGGGGCTAAACCGTCTAAAGCATGATCTTGGCGACTTTGCAGAGGAGTGGACGATCGCATCTTTTGGCTTATGACTGCTGCTGATAGGCCAGATAAACGGCTTCTAAAAACAATTCGGGATCGGTTATTTTGTCAAATTGAATCAGTTCTCCTAGCTGCTGTGCGAGGCGCGAACTGAGTTCGATTTGTGCCTGCACGTTCATTTGCGATCGCTGCTGAAGATACCTGCGAATGACGGCAAAATCATCAGGCTGTAGCTGATTGATATCGGCTTCAAACTGCAATCGATCGGCCAAGATTTGAGCGGCTTCTCTGACTCGAAAATCTGCCGCAGCAACAGGTCTTTCTTCCTGAACAACGATCGTTCCGGCTGCCCAATCACCCAGCCGCTTTTCGCGGTTGGAAAACACAATTAGCAGCGCTCCGATAAACAAAATATCGTCAACGGGTCGCAACAGCGATCGCAAAGTGGCCTGAGACAATCCGGCGGGTTTTCCGTCTTCGCGCACAACGCGAATTTTGGCGAAGCGCTTGCCCGGAGTTTGCCCGTGCCACAGCGTTTCAAAAAACACAAAATAGCCGACATAAACGACAAATGTGAACAGAAAGGCGATCGCGCCAATCCACTGCTGCACAACACCAGCATCCGGCAAAGAGAACAGCAGCCCAGTCGAAACGATCGCCCAAATAATCAGCACCACCAGCAAAGCAGCGCTCCAAATCAAATAATCAATGAGGAGCGCTTGGGCACGGTTGCCGATGCCAGCCAGTGTCAATTCAAGTTCAACGCTTTCGGGCGTTTGCAGACTGATTCGATTGAAAAAGCGCATAGGAGCGAATGTTGAGACGCGAGATCTCGCGTCTATACGAGTTTTAGCGTTTGCGATCGCGCAATTCCAATCCTAATCCTTCTCGACGCGATCGCAAATCATAATAAATCACGGCTTTAATCACCTGCCAAAACGGAAGCAGCAGCGCTCCACACAAAATGCTCACCACAAAAAAGACAAGCGAGAGAACGGTAATCAAAGCGTTTTCCGGATTTGCAGCTTGTGCGCCCTGAATTACAAGGCCAATAATTTGTAGTGGAACGTTGAGCAACAGCGTCACCAGAAACGCCACTAAGATAATCCATTGAATGCGACCGACTGAGCTTTCAGTTAAATCCGAACTGCGGCGAATTGCGGCTGAAGCGGTCAGGTTCGGTTCAACGGCCAAAGGTACTTCGGTAATAATTAGCCGAGCATAAAACCGAATGAAGAAAATAATTCCGCCTGCAAGCGCAGCAACGGTCAAAAGTGCGCCCAAAATCCCAAAAATTGGCGAGACTGTTGCGAGTGCGCCTACCGTTGCCAGCACAATTCCGATCGCAATTGCCAGCAAATGTAAATTCCACCCAATCGCAG
>JAAUTJ010000639.1 GCA_012031475.1 Leptolyngbyaceae cyanobacterium SM1_3_5
GCTGCCGGGAGTCGGGGATCACGGCGGCGGGCCAACTCGTGACATGCTGATGCTGGCCGATCGCTGGGCAGATTCTCCCTTTTTCCCAAGCTGAAACCTTCAACCGCCGAAGCGTTTTTACAGCAAGTTACGCAGGAAACCGCCGATCTTCCCGTTTGGCAGCGCGACCTCTACCTGGAATTTCATCGCGGCTGCTACACAACTCACGCCGATCAAAAACTCGCCAATCGACGATCGGAGATTTTGCTGTATCAGGCAGAACTCTGGAGCACGATCGCTTCCATCACAAGCAATTCTGACTATCCTGAAGCGGCGATCGAGTCCATTTGGAAGCTGATTTTGTTCAACCAGTTTCACGACATTCTGCCCGGATCAGCGATCCCCGCAGTCTACGAGGAAACCGCTCCCACTTGGCAGCAGGCACAAACCCAAGCCGAACAGCTTCGGGATCACGCACTGGAAGCGATCGCCGCCCAAATCGATTTCTCGCAGTCGCCACAACCGAACGCCCGCCCGATCGCAATCTTCAATTCGCTCAACTGGGCGCGATCGCAAGTCGTTTCCGTTCCGATGCCGGAAGGCTGGAGTGCGGCGGCTGTGCATGACGATCGGGGGCGATCGATCCCCACGCAAATCAGCGAAGATTCTGGCTCATCCGAAACGTTTGTGCTGTTCTGCGCCACTGATTTACCGAGCATTGGCTATCGCTTGTTCTGGATGAGTCAGGCCGCATCCGAACCGAAACCCGCTGTTGTGCCTGGATGGACGCTGGAGAACGATCGCCTGCGGGTTCAGGTCAGTCCGCTGACGGGCAATCTCAACAGCGTTTATGACAAGCAGAACGATCGCGAAATCTTGAGCGCTCCGGGCAATCAGCTTCAGGCGTTTCGCGACTCCGGCCAATATTGGGACGCCTGGAACATTGATCCCCACTATGCCGATCATCCGCTGCCGCCTGCGAAAACGCTGTCTACCTTGTGGATCGATCGCGGAGCAGTCCGGCAGCGGTTGCGCGTCCAGCGGCGGGTCGGCAGTTCCCGCTTGCAGCAAGATTACGTCTTGGATTGTGACTCGGACACTTTGAGAATTGAAACGGTTGCCGACTGGCAGGAAGAACACACACTGCTCAAAGCCGCCTTTCCGCTGACGGTGGAATCTGATTTTGTCACCTGCGAAATTCCGTTTGGCGCGATCGATCGTCCCACCCGTCCGCAAACGCCCGCCGAAGCCGCTCAGTGGGAAGTGCCCGCTCTCCAGTGGGCAGACCTGAGCCAGTCTGATTACGGCATCAGCCTGCTCAACGACTGCAAATATGGCTACGACGCGCAGCCCAATCAACTGCGCCTGACGCTGCTCCGCAGCCCGCGCTGGCCTGATCCCAACGCCGATCGCGGCCATCACGAATTCTGCTACGCCCTCTATCCGCATCGCGATCGCTGGTCACAAGCCCAAACCGTTCAGCGTGGCTATGAGCTTAATCAGCCGCCGATCGTCCATTTCCCTCGACCTGCGGCAGCGCCAACGCTTCCCCCGATCTGCGAATTCCTGAATCTTTCGGCTCCAAATTTAATTTGTACGGCCTTTGCGCGATCGCACACCAACCCGCAGCAGTGGATTTTGCGCTGCTATGAAGCCTGCGGCCACAACGCGGCGATCGCGCTTTCCGGCCAGCTAAATTTGCAAATTCGCGATCGAACGAATTTGCTGGAAGATGCGATCGAGGCCGACCCAGAGCAGGTCAAAGCGTGGGAAATTGCCACCCTTGCCGTTCGCCTCGAAAATGCCCAAACGCAAAATCTGGCGCTCGATCGCAACTTTTTCCTGTAATATCTGTACATGCACAGCCGACCCGTGCAGCATGAGTCGATCGCCAATTCCAATTCCTGTGGATGAACGCCTGCAAAAAATCTTGTCGCAGTGGGGCGTTGCTTCTCGTCGTCAGGCCGAGCAGTTGATTCGCGATGGTCGGGTGCGGCTAAACGGAAACGTTGCGGAACTTGGGCATAAAGCCGATCCGAATTGCGATCGCATTGAAGTCGATGGCCGTTTAATTCAGCCTGTCGATCGACCTGAACTTCAATATCTGCTGCTGCACAAGCCCGCCAATGTCGTCACAACCCGCGACGATCCCCAAAAGCGACGCACCGTCATGGATCTGCTGCCCGCCTCTCTAAGACACAATAGCCTGCATCCGGTCGGGCGGCTGGATGCGGATTCGACCGGAGCGCTGCTGCTGACCAACGATGGCGAAGTCACTTTCTGTTTGACGCATCCGCGCCACTCGATCGCCAAAACCTATCAGGTTTGGGTCGAAGGTCATCCGACCGAAGTGGCGCTGAAGCAGTGGCGGCAGGGTGTCATGCTCGACGATCGACAAACGCGATCGGCACAGGTTGAAGTTTTGCGGCAAACCGCCACCCAAACATTCCTGAAGATCATTTTGCGCGAAGGCCGCAATCGCCAAATTCGCCGTGTGGCTGAGCAGCTTGGGCATCCGGTTGTTTCGCTGCATCGTGTGGCGATCGGGGCGATCGAACTGAGCGATTTGTCGCTTGGTCAGGTGCGTCCCCTCCGCGCCGCAGAAGTTGAATATTTGCAGCTTCAAGTTCAGCAGTTGCGATCGATTGAGTCAGACATGTTCATTTCGATCGAGACACGGTAGAAATTCCCGGTAGGATGAATGACAGCGGATCAGGTTCATGAATCGAGGTTGACAGCAATGAGCGAAATTTCCCTTCCCCAAACCGAGCAAGCTCAAAAACTGGCCGAGATTGGCGACTATCTGCGGCAGGTGCGCGAACAGCACGACCTGACGCTGGATGAACTGGCGAGCAAAACGCACATTCAAGCCAGACTGCTCAAGGCGATCGAGTCGGGCAACCTCAAGCCCCTGCCGGAGCCAGTTTATATTCGCGGCTTCATCAAGCGCTACAGCGAAGCGTTGGGACTGGACGGCGGCGAAATCGCGGAAGCCTTTCCAATGGAAAGCGTGATGCGGACCGTGCAGCCTTCCTGGAAAGATACGCCCGCTGCTCAACTGCGTCCGCTGCATCTTTGGGCGGCTTATGTCGTCTTGATCATTGCCGCTGTCAGCGGTTTGTCCTACGTCATCAGTCGATCGAGCTTTAACGCCAATCGTTCCCAACCCGCTGCCACCACTGCTGCTCGTCCTACCAGTCCCAACGCTGCTGCAACCACTCAACCTGCTGCCAGTCTCAACGCCGCTGCCAGTCCATGTCGCGCCTGCGTGCCGGCCCTAGTCGTC
>JAAUTJ010000640.1 GCA_012031475.1 Leptolyngbyaceae cyanobacterium SM1_3_5
CTGTCCAAATCGCAGGTTTAAAGAATGAGCCTGCTTTGATCGTGGCGATCGGCAACGCACCGAACTGATTGGCAACGCTGGTTTGTCGAGCGCTAGCATCCAGGCTGAACATTTCTCGGCTCATCGTGATCCAGTGTTTGGGACGACGAAAAGAGCGCTTCACGGGGGAAAGCGTTGCTTTAGAAAATCGTCGCAATTCCGGCTTGAGAAGTTCAAACATGCCGCCTTTTTCAAGCAGTCGCACAATTCCGATCGCTGATCCGATCGTAGACATGACGAAGCCCGAAATAAAAAACAGCTTGAGCGCTTGCAGGCCGATCGACATCTTGAGCATTCCAGTTTCGTGCAGCCCGTCTGTTAGCACTAACCCCGCAACTTTTTCAGGAAACTGATGGGCATAAAGTCTGGCGCTATAGCTGCCAAATGAATTGCCAATTAAGATGTAGGGTGGCTCAATGTTTGCTCGCGTTAGCAAAGCATCAAGTTCCTGCACAATTTGACGGATCGATCGCGAATGCGGGCTGTGATCGCTCCAGCCATATCCGGCTCGATCGTAAACGCAAACTCGCCCTAACTTCGCCAATTCTTCAAGCAGAAGATATCCTTCAACACCGCCTAAACTGTGTTCCAAAATGATGGTTGGACGGCCTTCACCTGCCACCCAAAGATGCAGGCGATATCCCCCAATATCTACAAGCTGACCGGGCGGTGTTCGTCGATCTTCTTGCCAGCAGGCGATCGCCTGATACAGCGTGGCTGCAATCAGCAGCAGAATTTGAATCGCCATTTGCTCAGTTTTTTGTAGGGCTGTTGCTAATTGATCAGGCGATGCAATTCTACAGTAATTTTCAGCAAACGGCGGCTCGATCGCTCCCTCACAAATAGCCGTTTTCCATCAAAAACTCTGGCGTAATCGCATCGCGTGAAGCCGATCCAGCCATGACGGTTTCAAGCTGGGCAGTGGCGATGCTGCCGTTTGACATCCGCAAAAACTTTTCGACATATTTGCCCAGCACATCGCCTTCGAGGTTGACTGGATCGCCCGGTTCGAGATATTGCAGATTCGTCTCGGCATAGGTGAGCGGAATGACAGCGACCGAGAACCAAGAGCCGATCGCATCACAGTCCGCCACCGTCAGGCTAACCCCGCTCACCGAAATGCTGCCTTTGGGCACGATGTAGCGCGAGACGCGGCCATCGGTGACGGTGAAGGTCATTCCCAAGCGTTTTCCGTTTGAACGCTCGATTCCAAATGGCCGATGCCATCGACGTGACCTGTGACGAAGTGCCCGCCGAGCTTGCTGCCGACCCGCAGAGATGGTTCGAGGTTGACCAAGGTTTTGCCGCGTCCCAACGTGGAGCGATCGCGGGTTTCGGGCGAAACTGCCGCTAAAAATCCGCTGGGCATCAAGCGCGTCACCGTCAGGCAAACGCCATCGACGGCAATGCTGTCACCGATCGCCGCCTCCTTCAGCAACAGTTCGCCCGCCGCGCCCGGACAGGAAACCTGGAGTTCTTCCTGACTCCAGGGTTTGAGCGTACCGATCGCCTGAATCAATCCGGTAAACATAGGTGCGAACTCGCTAAACTAGTACACAGCTTGCCCTGCTTGCTACAGACTACCCCGTCTGCCAGTGTATCTTTTCCTCAAAGATTCCGACCCAGATTCAAGATGAGTCGGTCAGTTCAGGGCATACTGGGTTCAATACCCTCAAGCTGCAAGGCTGAGCATACCGTTCAGGTTGCGGGGCGAGGCGAACCGCTTCAAATCGACCATTCAAGTTCACTTTTAGTAAAGCCTCTATGGATTGTGACGCTGGTGGGAGGAGTTGATTTTTGCCAAATCTTTGATGGAACGATCGCTCGATCGCTTTATGCCGTTCGTTCATCGGCTATCGTTCAAGACAGAAGCTGATTTTGAACACACTGCTTGAACACACTTCTTGAGCGAACTGCCCAGTTGATGCACTGCTTTCCTTTCTCGCACATCGGATAGAGGCTAGATCAATGATTGAAATGAAGGTCGCTGGAATTGCGGTGGATGCCCAAACACGCAGCCCCATCGTCCTACTGCGTGATGCCACCGATCGCCGCCAGTTGCCCATCTTCATCGGCCAAGACCAGGCCAAATCGATCATGATGGTACTGGAAAATCAAGCGCCGCAGCGCCCGCTGACCCATGACCTGCTGATCAACATCCTGGAAGCGTGGGATATGACGCTAGAGCGCGTCGTGATTCACACGCTGGAAGACAACACCTATCACGCCAGCTTGACGCTGAAAAACGGCGAAATTCAGCAAGAAATCGATTCGCGCCCCAGCGATGCGATCGCCCTCGCCCTCCGCACCCGCAGCCCGATCTGGGTGCTTGAAGAAGTCGTGGCCGAAGCGTCGATTCCGGTCGATCGCGATGCCGACGAAGCGGAACGTCAAGCCTTTCGCGACTTCCTATCCAACCTCCGTCCCGAAGACTTCACCGGACGCAAGCCGAACCGGAATGGGGATTAGGGGTTAGGGGTGAAGAGATGCGAGATCTCACGTCTTCACTGGGTTGGGGGTTCGGAAAACAGCCGACACCCGACACCCGACACCCCACCATGCGCTACCGTCGCTTCGGCCAAACTAACCTTTCCCTCTCAGTTTTTTCGCTGGGGACGATGCGCTATCTGGCATCTGCGGACAATGCCAAACAGACGATCGCCCATGCCCTCGAATTGGGAATTAACCACATCGAAACGGCCAGCGGCTACGGCAACAGCGAGCAGTTTTTGGGAGAGGCGCTCAGACTGCGGCGTCCACCCGCCGTTTATCTCACCACCAAGCTGTTGCCGACTGCGGATGCTGAAACGATGCGGCAGAACATTGATCGATCGCTGGCTCGGCTGGGCGTCGAGGCGATCGACTGTCTCGCGATTCACGGGCTGAACACTTGGGAGCATCTGGACTGGGTGAAGCGACCGGATGGCTGTATGGCAGCGGTGCAACAGGCAATTGCGGCGGGCAAAATTCACCATGTCGGCTTTTCGACTCACGCACCGCTGGAAATTATTTTGGCGGCGATCGAAACGCGCCAGTTTGCGTTTGTGAATTTGCACTACAACTATTTTTTTCAGCGCAATCGAGCGCGATCGATCGATCGCATCAGCTTGATATGGGCGTGTTCATCATTTCGCCTGCCGACAAAGGCGGATTGCTCTATACGCCACCTGCTGCGCTAGAAAAGCTGTGTGAGCCGTTTTCGCCGCTGGAATTGAACTA
>JAAUTJ010000641.1 GCA_012031475.1 Leptolyngbyaceae cyanobacterium SM1_3_5
TGCCGCCTGCGCCCAGCGTATATCGGCCAAAAATCACCCAGGGTTCCGTCGGGCAGGCGGGGCAGGAATGGTCGGGGTGTGCAGCGAGCCACATTCTCCAGGTTTGGCTCTGGCATCGGGGTCAGCATAGGTGCTGGGCAGTTCGCTCAGCAGCTTAATGGCGTAGCTATCGCGGATGCGGCTATATTCGCACTCGTCGTTGCAGCCGCAGCTTGTGCCCACCACGCGCACGGGGCGAGTTTGGCATTCGGCAAAGCGCACGGCCAGATAGTAGGGCTTGTTCGACTGGCGATCGACTCGGATGTTGCTGCACCAAGGGTCGGTCATGTCGCTACAGGGCGAAATTGCATTTCCGTCGGTTCCCTGCTGGCACAGGTTAACGGTGATTTCCTGGTCGATGTAAATCTCGTCTCCGTAGGGACCAAGAATGTAACCCGGTTCGATCGCAATTTCACAGTCGCCTTTGCCCGGTTTGATTCTGGCTCCACAGACGACGCCCCAGCCGTGCAGAAGGCGATTATGGCGGCGCAGCTTATCGCGAAAGTAGATTTGATCTTGAATCAGATCGTCGGGCGTAATCAGTTGACGCGGAAAAAAGCGGGTGCGCTCTAGCCCGATCGCCCCAGCCGTTGAGCAAGACAGCGGTTGTTCCGTATCCATAATCGCGACTCCTTTAGAACATCATGTTGAAGCGATCGCAAAGCCAGTCATCGGTGTGGACGCGCTGCGACATCAGGCGAGTGCGCTGCTGCCAAATATCGCTATCGGCCAGCAGCGACATCGCGATCGGAAAATCACGGTCTTCTTTCAAGCAGGCCAGCACTCGCGCCAGCCGCTCAGCACTAAAGTGAGCAAAGACAAGGCGCAGCGAGTTGTAAAGTGTGAGTTTGCGATCGACCGCATAAGGATGCTTGCGGCGAAACAAATGAGCGGCCTCGGCCTGCGGCACGACCAGCAGTTGATACCCCAGCAGCCACAACCGCACACACAGTTCCGAATCCTCTGAACCCCAGCAGGTCATGCCCTGATCAAAGCCGCCGACCAATTCAAGATTAAGCGCGGCATGGCGAAATAGCAGCCGCACAGCATCGGCACCGGGTAGGGCTGGTGTCCTTGTCTACCCAGCCATTCCGTATTCAGGTGGACATCCTTGAAGCGGTAGCCGTAGCCGTGATTCTGAGGATTGTTCATCGAAGCAATCACAGGGCCAACGGCTCCCACATTCGGGCGATCGAGCGCTGCCAGCAGCAGTTCCCACCAGCCTGCGATCGGATTGACATGGGCATCCGCAAACACCAGCACGTCCCCGGTCGCGTGGGCGGCTCCCCAGTTTCGCGCTCTGGCTGGACCAAGCTGCTGTGCCTTGAGCAGTCTGACCGAATCGCTGACGGGCAGCGTATCAGCACCGCCATCGGTGGAGTCATCATCGACCACGATGATTTCGCTGGCAGGGGGCAGCGTCGCCTGTAGCTGCTCGACGGTCGATCGCAGCGTGGGCGCTTCGTTCCGCACGGGCACGACGACGCTAATTTTCTCAAACGACACTGAAGGTAAAGACAAAGTTGGCTCCTTTGTTGCGATCGCCGTTCAGAAATATGCCGTCTTCTGCTTGGATTGCCGGACGCCGACCGTTGGGATCGACCTCGCCAAACAGCGTCACCTGATATCTGCCAGTGGGAAACGTTCGATTAAACTGGGGGCTAACCTCAAATCGGCTGATGCGATCGGCACTGGTCACGATCGATCCGGCTACATACCGATTGTCGGCATTGCTCCAATCTGCCTGCACCAGTACACTAAACCCATTTGGATCAGCGCCAAACCCGTCTGCCTTGACCGATTCTGGATTAATTGGGCGATCGAACGTCATCTGAATCGATCCAAGCTGCTGGCGGCTTTCAAAGGGCGGTGTCTGGTTGAGCGAAGTTAGGCGGGCGATCTCCTGATTTTCAACATTTAAAAACGCTACCCGCACTCTGAGCGGTGAAATTGGTTCCTCTGTCGGTTCCGGGCTTGGCTCCGGGCTTGGTTCTGGGCTTGGTTCCGGGCTTGGTTCTGGGCTTGGCTCTGGACTTGGCTCCGGGCTTGGAATGAGTGTTGGGGCAGGCATGACCTCGGATTTGCAGCACTCTTCGACCCGCTCGGCCAGACAGAGAATCAGTTCGAGCAGCGTGGCGTTGCTGTAAACTCTGGGACGGTAAGTGCAAGCATCGATCGCCCCAATGCTGCCATCTGCCAGCAGTTCGACCGTCGCGATCGGAACACAGGGCTGAGTAGGCGGCGTGGCACAGTCGCCCGCCAGTTCACACAGCAGCAGATGGCGATCGAGGTCGATGACGCTGATGCTTCCCGATGCCGTAACCAGTCCGCGCAGTCGGTTTGGCACGATCGCGATGTCGCCCGCATTCTCGCCAACTTTTAGCCGTGCCCGTTCCTGCAACGGGTTGGCAGCAAACGGGTCGGCAGCAAAAACGATCACTTCAGGCTGACCCGACTCAGAACTGCTGACGAGATAGTAAAATTTGCCGTCGCTGCTGAGGGCGCTGGCTCGTACACTGGCGGCGATCGCCAAGCTCGCAGTTGTGCCATCTTCGCGAATGGTTTGCACCTCAGTGTCACTGGCAACATAGGCGACTCGACCTGCTGGCGTCGATCGCAGGGCGAGCGTTTTCGGTGAACTGGCTAAGGATTGAGAGAAAACGGTATTCGTGGCGGTATCGATTCGCAGCAGGGCGTTTCCGTCCGCATCGATCGCATACAGCCAGCGGTTATCCGCAGAAATCGCCAGCTTAATGGGACGAGTGCCTGCTGCGATCGAACTCATCACCATTTGGTTAACGACATCAATCCGATCGATCTGCTGCGTCTGCGAGTTGACGGCAAACAGCACGGCTCCCCCAAACGCCGCCGCACCAGCGCCATAGGCTCGATCGCTCAAAAACGCTGTCGTTGCGGGCGGATTAGCTTGTAGATCGATCGTTGTGACTCCGGCTTGATGCGTGACGAAGGCAACGCCGCCATCGGGCGCGATCGCCACACCACCCAGCGGCAGCGAGACGACATTTTCCAAGGTGGCAAGAATGGCATTCGTGTCTACATTGAGGATCTGTACGGTTGGTACGTCTTCATTCAGGACAACTGCCCGCTGACCGTCTGGCGTGATCGCAATGGCGATCGGGCTACCCTGCGTTGAAATTGTGCTGATGACGGCCAAGCCTGTTGTTCCGCTGTCAGTCAAATCTCCCACCAGTGCCCGA
>JAAUTJ010000035.1 GCA_012031475.1 Leptolyngbyaceae cyanobacterium SM1_3_5
AAGTCAGCAGCGGCTGACGTTCCGGGTGTCGCCTGCGCCGCGCCAGTTCGTGGAATCGCCCGCCGATCGATCGATGGCAAACATCAACCTGGAAGCCGGAACCGAAGATTTCAACGCGCTGATCGGCAACATCGATCGCGGCGTGTTCATGGAGGCGAATCAGTCCTGGTCGATCGATGACCAGCGCTACAAATTCCAGTTCGGCTGCGAATACGCCAGACTGATCGAAAGCGGCAAGCTCACCAAAACCCTGCGAAATCCCAACTATCGCGCCACGACACCGCAGTTTTGGCACAGCTTGGTGAAAGTCGGAGACGCAAGCACCTGGGAAGTGTACGGAACGCCGCTGTGTGGCAAAGGTGAACCGAATCAGGCGATTCGGGTCGGGCACGGTTCGCCCGTCTGTGTGTTTGAAAATATCGAAGTGTTTGGAGGTGGCGCATGAAGATTGAACAAACCGAAGCGGCATTTACGCAGGTTGTGGCGGCATTGCGATCGCACCTCCGTTCCGATGAAGCCTTTACGCTGGAACTCTGGGGCGAGCAAAGCCAGTTTGTCCGCTTCAATCAGGCAAAAGTGCGACAGACCGGAACCGTAATCGACGGTCAGATGCAGATTACGCTGATGCAAAATCAGCACAGCAGCTATCAGGAAATTCCCTTCACCGGAGAAGCGGCGATCGACGTTTCCACAGCCATCAGCGCGATCGAAGATTTGCGATCGATCCTGCCGCAGTTGCCCGCCGATCCCTATCTGGTGGTTCCCGATGGAGACGCGACCAGCCGCGATGTGCATCAAAGTGATTTGCTGGCGATCGATGCTGTTGCCGATGCAATTTTGCCCGCTGTCAGCGGACTCGATTTCACCGGACTGTATGCGGGCGGATTGGTGCTGCGAGCCTATGCCGACTCTGCCGGACAGCACCACTGGTTCGCCACCGATTCGTTTGCGATCGACTACTCGATCTTCACGACTGATGGGCAGGCCGTCAAAGGCACATACGCCGGAAGCGGCTGGAATCAAACGGACTACATCGCCAAACTTGATCAGGCCAAGCTTCAGCTTGCCCGTCTTGCCAGCCGCCCAAAGCGATTCCCAAAGGGCACTATCGCACCTACCTTGCACCCGCAGCGATGGCCGAACTGCTGACAATGTTTTCCTGGGGCGCAGTCAGCGAGGCCGCCATGCAGCAGGGCAACAGCGCACTCGCCAGCTTGCAGCGCGGAGAAAAGCACTTATCGCCGCTGTTTACGCTGAAGGAAAATTTCGATCGCGGACTGGTTCCCCGCTTCAACGATTTGGGTGAAGTCGCCCCGATCGCCCTGCCGCTGATCGAAAACGGCCAGCTTGTGAATACTTTGGTCAGTTCTCGCACGGCAAAAGAATACAACAAAACGCCAAACGGAGCCGACAGCGGCGAATATTTGCGATCGCCCGAAGTTGCGATCGGAAATCTTGCTGACAGCGACATTCTCAAAACGCTCGACACCGGATTATTTCTATCGAATCTGCACTATTTGAACTGGAGCGATCGCCCCACTGCTCGCGTCACGGGCATGACTCGCTACGCTTGTTTCTGGGTGGAAAATGGCGAAATTGTTGCGCCGATCGAAAATTTGCGCTTCGATGAAAGCCTCTATCGCTGCTTTGGTGAAAACCTCGTTGTCTTGACAGATTTTCAAGAGTTCATTCCCGAAGTCGGCAGCTACGATCGCCGCAGTTTAGGCGGAACTTGGACACCGGGAGCGATCGCCAACGATTTCACCTATACGCTTTAGAAAATTCCGCAGGGGTAAAAGACTTACTCCTGCGGAATTTTTGCTATCACAATCAGCGCCAAATTATCAAAATCTATCGCGCCCAATAAATTACTTTCTTCTCAACAAAAACAAAGAAACTGTAGAGAATCATTCCCATCAGGGCGAGAATCAGCAAAGCAGCAAATGCGAGTGGAATATCGAAGCTGGAAGTCGCTTGAACAATTAGATATCCCAAGCCTGCATTCGACGCGACTGATTCAGAAATTACCGTTCCGATGAAGGCAAACGAAGCGGCAATTTTGAGTGAGGCAAAATGTAGGGCAGCGTGTGCGGCCAGCCGATTTTTTGAAAGGTTTCGACTTGGTTTGCGCCCAGCGATCGCAACACATCTTTCATTTCCGGCTCAACCGTATCGAGTCCTAGAGCGACGTTGACGGCGATCGGAAAAAAGGCGAGTAGAAACGCGGTAATCACGGCAGGTTTGGCATTTGCGCCCATCCAAATTGCCAGGAGAGGAACGATCGCCGCCTTGGGAATGGTGTTAAATGCAACGAGCAAAGGATACAGCGTCAGGTAGGCAATTCTGGAATAGCCAATCATAAATCCGAGGATCACGCCAAACCCAACCGCTAACACAAATCCGACCAAAGTTGTCCATAAGGTTCGCCAGGAATTCGCGATCAGTTGCGGCGTAAAATTGATCGTTGCTTGCAGAATGGCGCTTGGTGCAGGCAGGCTGAACGGCGGAATTTTGAAGATGATTACCACCAGTTCCCACAAAGCGAGAAGAACGATCGTGGCGATGAACGGTAAGACAAAACCCGCCGTTTTTGACTTGAGAAATTTGTCCATTTTAGTTGTGTTGAATTTGGCGGCGAATTGTGGAGAAATAGTGATTAAATTCGTCGCTCAATTCCATATCGAGCGTTCTGGGACGCGGCAGATCGATCGTGGTTTCATAGATGATCGTGCTGGGTCGGGCACTCATCACAAAGACGCGATCGGACAGGAAAACCGCTTCCCTCAAGTCGTGCGTAATCAAAATACCGACGCATTTCACGCGCATCCACAGCGCTTGCAGCATTGTCCACATTTCTTCGCGAGTAAAGGCATCGAGTGCGCCAAATGGTTCATCAAGCAGCAGAATTTCTGGCTGATGAATCAAAGCGCGACAAAGCGAAGTGCGCTGCCGCATTCCGCCGGATAGCTGCCAGGGATACTGCTTTTGAAAGTCTTGCAGGCGGACGGTTGCTAATAGCTCTTGCGCCATGTGAATGAATTCTGCTTTCTTTTGGCGAAACTCATTTTTGTACGGCTGGACAATTTCTAATGGCAGCATCACGTTATCGATCGTATTGCGCCAGGGCAGCAAAACCGGATTTTGAAAGGCAATGCCGACATTTTTCAGCGGTTTATTAATCCGCTGGCCGCGATAGCGAATTTCACCGATCGCCGTTGGATTCAACCCCGACACCATCCGCAAAATTGATGTTTTGCCGCAGCCAGATGGTCCCACAAACGACACAAATTCACCGGGCGCGATCGACAGCGAAACTTCTTGAATAATCCGGCGCATCTGCTTTTCAAACGGATATTCCAAGCCAACACTATCAAATTCCAAAAGCGGCTTTCCATCTGAAAAAACAGGCTCACGAGAATTAGTCAGCGGTTGAACCATCAGTTTCACCCAGTTAAATGAAATGGCGCGATCGAGGTTGGAAAAAACTAAGAGGACGGCTTGACTCAGTTTTTTCCATGTCCTTTAGCTTAAGGGTTTGCGTTCGCTGGCGGGGGGTAGTTGGCGATCGGCTGCGGGCGGCAAGAATTCATCGGTAAACACATCAGAAATTTGCGGTGTTCCTTGCAGTCCAAAGCCTTCGGCGGTTTGCTGAAGCGATTTTTCCAAGCGAGCCGTGTCCACGCCGCCGAGTCCGTTTTGCTCTACTTCTGGCGTGATGAACAGCCGCTCCAGGGCAATTTCCATCCGCGCTTTTTCGGCTGTGCGATCCATCAGCTTGCTTTGGTCAGCCGCAATCACCGTATCAAGTCCGGCTGTTGGGTCTTTCAGCACGTCTTGCAGGCCGCGAATGTAGGCACGGATGAAGCCGCGCACCGCTTCGGGATTTTCTTCGGCAAAGGCGGAGCGGGTGAGAATGGCGTTGCCGTAGAAGTCCAAGCCGTTTTCGTTGTAGTAGAACACGTTGATGTCGTCGGGCGATCGACCCGCCTTAAACAAGCTAGGCAATACGGAAGTCGCAAAGCCGCTCACAGCGGGAACTTGACCTTGCAGCAAAAAGCTTTCGCGCAGCTTCGGGTCCATCGTCACCCACTCAACCGAATTCGGGTCAATGCCGACTTCTTGAGCAAACAGCGGAAACAGCTTGCGGGGGCCATCGCCTGCGGGCGCACCGATTTGCTTTCCGGCCAGATCTTGCGGTGAATTGATGCCGCTATCTTTCAGGGTGACGATCGAAAACGGCGCGGCATTTTGCGTAATCGCAACGGCGATCACTTTGCTGTTGGGATTTTTTTGATTGAACTCTAGCGCGTTGTACATGTCGCTAAAGGCCATATCAAAATTGCCGCTGCCCAGCTTGCTGATGGTGTCCGCATTGCCGAAGCCGCGCTCATAGGAAACGTTCAATCCTTCTTCGGCAAAATAGCCTTTTTCGATCGCCACAATCAGGGGCGCATCAATACTTTGTGTCAAGAAAGAAAGCTGCACCCGCACATTTGTTTGCTCTTGCGGATTGGCGGGCGAAGCGGCAGTGGTGGCATCCGGTGAAGCACCCGCACCCGAATTGGCGGTGGGGGCTTGGGTGGCGCATCCGCTGACAGCCGTTACTAAGGTGGCGGCGAGAAGCAAAGACAGATACTTCAAATTCGCTTTCTTCACAGTTAAATCTCCAGCGTACAAACAGAGGGCAGTTGAGCGGGGAATCAGGCGGGCAATTCAGCGAGGCAGAACGAGGCAGTCGGTTTCTCTTACTTTGCCAGAACGTGGCTTGATAGTTCTGTAGCTTGACAGTCTGTAGCCTGACAGTCTGCGATCGCGTCGATCGAAATCGATGGGCGTTGCGATCGCGTCGCCGTATTCACTTTGTTGTATACAGTATTCATTCAAAAGACAGATTCAATGATTTTCTGTATTTTCATATACAAATCGCGTGTATTTTCACTCGCCTTTCCGTATTCAGAGTGTGACAATTAAACTAAAGTTAAGGAATTTTGACATTCAGCAAATCTTGTTAAGAATCGTTTGCTGAGATGATATCCTGATTCGCAGCGCTTCAGACATTTGCACGGCAATCTGATTCTTTGGGCAAGAACTTTTGCGATCGAGCAGATGTAACTTTAGCGACATAGGTTTTCTCTTACTTTGATTTGGTTTTGCCGACTGAATTGCGGCGAATCACATTAGCAAAAATCTGATCGTTTAGACGATCGCCGCAAGTGATTCATCGGTCATGACTGTTTGATGATTCGCTTCCTCCACGCCGCTGTCGCGATCGGCCTGATTTCGATCGCGCAATTCAACTTCACCTGCACGATTTCTAACAGCATGAACACTCAACCCATTTCGCTTCAAGCGTGTTTATTCAGCCTGAAATTACAGCGATCGCTGCTGCAATCTTTCTGCAATTCGCTGTTTCTTGCTCTTACTTTGCTACTTTCACCATCCGTTTTAGCGGACGATTTGATAAACGATTTGCCATCTGAATTCAGCGATTCATCTGATGCGATCGAGCCGTTGCCAAACGAACTAAGCAATGCGATCGAGCCGCCCCCGGAAGTCGCACCATCCGCAGCCGTTACATCACTTGAACTGTTTGCTGAACCGACCGAATCGATCGAGCCGCCTACGCCAAATCCAGGCACGTCGATACCGTTCCGGGAGCGCGACGCGATCGCCCCTGAGCAGCCTGCACCCAGTCCGGGAATGTCGCAGGTGACTTCGGTATCGCAATTGTCCGAAGTGTGGCCGCCGCGATCGAATGCCATGTCGCAGGTAACTTCAATCTCGCAGCTATCCGACGTGCAGCCGACTGACTGGGCGTTTCAGGCGTTGCAGTCGCTGGTGGAGCGCTACGGCTGTATTGCCGGATATCCCGATGGTACGTTTCGCGGACAGCGGGCACTGACGCGGTTTGAGTTTGCGGCGGGGTTGAATGCCTGTCTCGATCGGATCAACGAAATTATTCAGGCCGGACTTGCCGATGCCGTGACGGAGGCAGATTTAGCCTCGGTGCGGCGCTTGCAGGAAGAATTTGCCGCAGAACTGGCAACCTTGCGCGGTCGCGTTGATGCGCTGGAGGCGAGAACGGCAGAACTCGAAGCCAATCAGTTCTCGACGACGACCGTTTTGCGCGGTCAGGTTTGGTTTAACGTCACGGGTGCGGCGGCGACGGACGATGTGCAGGTCGAGACGAGCAATCTGGACACGCCGCTGAATTTGCGTCCGGCGGGTCGAAACTCCGTCACGGGCAGACCGATCGTCAGCATTGTTGATAGCGACGACGCAGAAATTGTGTTTAACCGCTACGCGCTGTTCAGCCTGAATACGTCTTTCTCCGGGCGCGATTCGCTGGTGACGCAGTTGGTGGTTGGCTCGTCCAATTCGCCCAGCAATGTGTTTGCCTCAGCCGGATTATTCAACACCTTTGGAACGCCATTCACCGACCAAACGGGAACACCAACCGCCAACGTGGTCAGCGTCCGCGAATTGTTTTACAGCTTTCCAGTCGGTGATAATTTTCAGTTTGTTGTCGGACCGCGCATCAACTGGTATCGCTATTTTGACCAGAACGCTTTCACGCTTTTCCTAACTGGAGCCAGCAGCTTCAATGCCAGCGGCAGCACACTTTTGAACGCGATCGATCGCGGTTCCGGCCTTGTGATTGCCTGGGACATTAACGATCAGTTTGATTTTACGATCGGCTATTTGGGTGAGAATACCGAATTTTTGCCGGACGCTTTTTTCAACACGTCATCGAATCCCAGTCGCGGCTTATTCAACGGCACAAACACCATCACCGCGCAGCTTACCTACTCGCCCAGCAGTCGCGCCAACTTTCGATTTCTGTACAATCGATCGACCATTGCTGCTAATGTCAACGTCCGCAATGAAAACGGTGTGATCACAGGTCAAGGCATCGGCGGCGCAACCGGAGAACCCATTTACGGCGTGGCGGATGACGGATTTGGCGGCTCGATCGAAGACGCCACTGCCGACACATTTGGCTTCAATTTTGACTGGCTGATCACCGAAAATATCGGGCTGTTTGGCCGCTACACCTACGGCTCAACCGACATCGTACCGGAAGATGACGATCGCGACGGCGGCAGCATCAACGCCCAATCGCTTCAGGCGGGAATCTCGTTTCTCGACTTTCTCACGGATGGCGCAAGGCTGACGCTTTCCTACACGACGCCGTTCTCAGTTCTCGACGGTCGCAGTTTCTTAGCAGCGGGCGGCGGCGACGGCGGCGTCCAGTACGATTTTGAGGCAACCTATTACTTGCCGATTACAAATAACATTGCGATCGTGCCCGCAATCTACTTGATCGGCAATCCAAATAACTTCAGCGACAACCCCAATATTTGGGTCGGCAATCTACGCACACAGTTCTCGTTCTAACCCAAAATGGGCAGTTAGGATGCGATCGCGCTTGACTGCCCATTTTGATAGAAAATGTAAAAAAAGCGACACTTCTTCAATTTCTGAAACGCTATACCAAAGTAGATCGGCTCAAATTCTCAAAGAAACTTTTTCAGTCAAGAATGTTCAGCCAAATATGATCGCAGACACTTCTAATCCATCAGCATCCACAGCTTTTGCAGCGCCTTTGATTCGCCCGCATAAGGTGCTTCATAATCAAGCTGCCAGCAGCGTTCAAGATATTCGGTTCGCTGTTCATAAAATTGCTCTCGTGCTAGCGCATTGAGGAGCGATCGCCAAGCGGTTGTCAGCGGTAAGCTGAGTTGAAACTTCGCTTTGCGCGGTGCAGGTGCGGAAGGCGGAATTAGTTCCAGTTCTTGATAGCGTTGCCAGTGCAAATTCACGATGATCCTCCAGAAAGTGAAGCGCAATTTAAGCGCGTCTTGACTCTAGAAAACCCAAATTTTCTACCCGTCACGCAAAACAGCAATTTCAGGCAAGATGCGGTCAAACTGTTCTTCAGTAACATTTTCATTTTACAACTTGCGTTAAAGACTTCATATTCTCCAGGAGGGAAATCCACGTGGAAAACTTAAAAGCGATCGTGATTGGTGCGGGAATGGGCGGCTTAGCAACGGGGATCGCTCTGCGTCAAGCGGGATACGCAGTCGAAATGTACGATCGCGTCAGCGAGCTGCGCCCTGCCGGAGCCGGAATTTCGCTGTGGTCAAACGGCGTGAAAGTCTTGAACCGTCTGGGTTTGGGCAAAGACATTGCGGCGATCGGTGGCGCGATGGAGCAGGTCGCCTACTATAGCAACACGGGCGAAAAGCTGACGGCGTTTAGCCTCAAGCCGCTGGTCGATCGCGTCGGTCAAGCGCCCTATCCCGTTGCCCGCACCGAATTACAGGGAATGCTGCTCGAAAGATTTGGTGCGGAAAACGTGCAGCTTCAGTCGAAATGCGTGGCGATCGAGCAGGACGACCACAGCGTCACGGCCATCTTTGAGAACGGACACAAAGCAACGGGCGATGTTCTCGTGGCCGCCGACGGAACGCACTCAATGATTCGCCCTTATGTAATCGGCCAGCCGATTGAGCGGCGCTATGTCGGCTATGTCAACTGGAACGGACTGGTTCCGGCCAGCGAAGATCTGGCTCCAAAAAACAGTTGGGATGTCTACGTGGGCGAACATAAGCGGGCGTCAATGATGCCTGTGGGCGGCGATCGCTTCTACTTTTTCTTCGACGTGCCCTTGCCAAAAGGCACAGCCGCAGGCGATCACCGCGAAGATTTGTCCGGCTTTTTTGACGGTTGGCCTGCTCCCGTGCGGCGACTGATCGATCGCCTCGACCCCGCCAAAACCAATCGCGTCGAAATTCACGACATTGAACCGCTGCAAACTTTGGTGCGCGGACGAGTTGCCCTGCTGGGCGATGCGGCTCACAGCACCGCGCCGGATTTGGGACAGGGCGGCTGTCAGGCGATGGAAGATGCGCTGGTGTTGGTAAACTTTTTGCAGACGACTAATCTAAGCGTTGAAGATGCTTTGCAGCGGTATGAAGCAGCGAGAGTCGATCGCGTGGCGGATGTGATTACTCGCGCTCGCAAGCGATCGAACATGACGCACGGCAAAGAGCCGGAAAAACCCAGCAGTGGTATGAAGAACTAAAAAGCGAAGATGGCTCTAACATTATGGATGCGATTTCGCGCACCATTTTGGCGGGACCGCTCCAGTAAGAGAAGCCCCCTAAATCTTCCATTGATGGGGGACTTTGAAGTTTGTTTTTGCTGATTAGATTTGAGAATTTTTTCAAAAATGGGCAAATTAACGACGCATATTCTCGACACGGCAAACGGCTGTCCGGCAGCAAATTTAACGATCGAACTTTGGCAGATCGATCGCGCTTCCGGTGAAAAAACGCTGCTGAAAACCACCACCACAAATTCCGATGGCCGCACAGATGTACCTGTGCTAAATGATACTGAATTTGCGATCGGACTGTATGAACTGGTGTTTTTTGTGGGCGGGTATTTCGCAAACCAAACGCTGGCCGAGCCGCTGTTTCTCGATCGAATTCCGATTCAGTTCGGTGTCGCGGATGTAGCTGCACACTACCACGTTCCACTTTTAGTTTCACCTTGGTCGTATAGCACGTACCGAGGCAGTTAAACTTGGATTGGCGAATTTCTTGAACTCGGTGTTTCATTACAAAGTTAACGGCGAATTAGAGCTACGGCTATTTGAACTGCGCCATGCAGAGATTTTGTTTGCGCTAGTTGAGCAAAATCGCGATCGCCTCCGGGCTTGGCTATCTTGGGTGGATGATTCGCAATCAAGTCAAGACACAGAGAAATTTATCATTAATTCTCTCCAAGAATTCACGAGTGAACGCGGTTTTGCTGCCGGAATTTGGTTTCACAATCAGCTTGTTGGCAGTATTGGCCTGCATGACATTTCCTGGAGCGATCGCAAAGCTACGATCGGCTACTGGCTATCAGAAACCGTCGAGGGAAAAGGAATTATGACGAATGCTTGTCGAGCCATCATCAACTACGCATTTCAAGAGTTGAAGCTTCATCGCATGACAATCCGAGTCCAGCCTGAAAATCATCGCAGCCGAGCAATTCCCGAAAGACTTGGATTTCAGAAAGAAGGCATTTTGCGACAGGATAACTGGATGTACGATCGCTACATTGATCTAATTGTTTACGGATTGCTTGCAGATGAATGGCAATGCGATCGCGCTGGTTCTCTTGGAATTGTGGTGGAAACGGCAAGGTAGGCTTCTAGGGGTGCGCGGTCAAGATCACCGCCCTACGGCAACTTTCGTTTTTCTCATCACCGCCAATCCAGGAGAGCGATCGCGCTCCATAATGCTATCCACGATTTAACCATGACTTATTCGATCGCCCAACTGAACGAAATGAGCGAAGCTGAATTTGTCTCCGTCTTAGGAGACATTTTTGAAAATACACCAGAAATTGCGCGAGAAGTTCATCATCAGCGTCCATTTTTTGATCTGGAAGTGCTGATTGAACGCATGGAAGATGCAGTTTTTCTGCTGGATGAAGCGGCAAAGATTGCATTAATTCAGGCTCATCCTGACTTGGGCAGTAAAGCAAAAATGGCGGAGGCTTCCACTCAGGAACAGGCAGGCGTGGGACTCGATCGCCTCTCGCCTGAAGAATTCGATCGCTTCCAAACTCTGAATCAAACCTACCAAGAAAAGTTTGGATTTCCGTTTGTGATTGCCGTGCGAGATCAAACCAAAGAAAGTATTCTAGAAGCGTTCGATCGCCGCCTCGAAAATCCATTCGATACCGAAATTGATCAGGCGTTGGAAGAAATTACCAAAATTGCCGAATTTCGCCTGCGCGATCGCGTGGAGTCGGCTTGATCTAAAGCTGAAAATTGTCCTCAATTGTCGATCGCGCTGCCCCGCGAAGCGGCTAAATTCGGGCAAAATAAATGGGTATAGCCCGTAAAGTGTTCTTTCGCCTTGAATCATTTTCTTTGGCTTGACCAGGTGCAGCCCAGTCACTCCTGCATCGTGGGCGACCAAGCCTTGAGCCTCAGCTTTTTGATGCAGCGCGGCTTTCCGGTTGCAGGCGGCGTGATTAGCGCGATCGCCTTTGAGCAGTTTCTCACCTCGATCGACTGGCTCGATCCGCTGTTTACCGATTTTCCGCACTCGACGCTGCATCTGGGGTCAGATGCTCAACAGTTGCAGGCGATCGCCCGCCAGCTTCGCGATCGCATTGCCGCGACGCCACTCCAGACTGACTGGCTACCCGACACCTGGCAAACTCCGGCCTTGCTGCTGCGTCCCCAAGTGCTGCATTCCGGCGCGCTCGCTAACGACTGGCTCAATCCGCAGATTTGCTGGGCGACCCCAGACGCGATCGCCACTGCGCTCAAGCGCGTTTGGAGCGAAGTGTTTCGGGCAAAAAGTTTGCTGTTTTGGCAGCGAGTCCGTTCCGGTAGCCCTGCGGGACTGCGCCTGCCACTTTCGGAAATTCGGCTGGCCGTTCTCGTCCAGCCGATTTCAGCGGCGATCGCATCGGGGCGAGTGCGGTTGGGCGCAGAAAAATTGCTGCAAGGCCAGCCCGGACTCAGCGGCTTGAGCGGTTTAACGGACATTGTTCTTACCGATCTGCCACAGGGATCGATCGCTCATCCGCATCACCTGCAACTGCATCACCTGCAACTGAACCACCTGCAACTGCATCACCTGCAACTGAGCGGCAGTCTCGATCGATCAACGGCTTGCTGCGTTCGCACACCGACCGCCACCGCCCAGCCGATTCTGCATTCCGGTCAAATTCAACAGTTGATGCAGCTTGCCCGATCGATCGCGGCTGAAACGAGCAGCCACATCGAATTTGAGTGGCTGCTCACCGATCGCTTTTGGCTGATGCAGGTGCGCTCCCAAAGCGCTGCCGGAACAGACTCGCTGCCAACTGAGGCTAGCCCGCCGCAGCCGACCCTGCCGAGCAATGTGTGGGTACACGGCATCGCCGCTGCCAGTGGACAAGCGATCGGCACAGCCTGCGTACTGGAGGGCGAAACGATTCCTGCCAATTTACCTGCGGATGCGATCGTGATTGCCAAGCAGCTTGCGATCGACTCTTTCCACCGCTCCGGCATTCAGGGCTTTGCGATCGAGCAGGGCAGCATGACCAGCCACAGCGCGATTTTGGCTCGCGAACTCGGCATTCCGGCGATCGTGGGCGCGACCAACGCCACACGGCAGATCAAAACGGGCGATCGCGTTTGTCTGGATGGCGATCGCGGCCTGCTCTATCCGGTCACGAGCGATCGGCAGTTGACGGTCAAGCCTGCCGCGCCGATCACGGCGATCGCGCTGGCCGATACGCAGCCCAAGCTGATGGTCAATCTCAGTCAGGCGGCGACGCTGGAAGCCATTCGGTCAGTTCCGATCGCGGGAATTGGCTTGCTGCGAGCCGATTTGCTGCTGCTCGATCTGCTGGGAACCACGCTGACGATCGCCCAAATTGCCGATCGCATTCGTCCGTTTGCCGCCGCCGTTTATCCGCGTCCGGTTTACTACCGATCGATCGATCGATCGCTTCAGGCCAGTCGCCGCCCGCTCTTGGGACTGCACGGCACGGCCAGCTATGCGCTCGAAACAAGCTGGTTTGGGCGCGAACTGCTCGCCCTGCGCCAGCTTCAGCAGGAAGGCTACGACAATTTGCATCTGCTGCTGCCGTTTGTGCGGACGGTGGAAGAGTTTGCGGATTGTCGATCGCAAGTTGAGCAAGCAGGCTTGATCCAGCCCGCCTTTCAGCTTTGGATCATGGCGGAAGTGCCTTCCGTACTGTTTTTGCTGCCCGACTATGTGAAAGCGGGAGCGCAGGGCATCGCGATCGGCTCCAACGATTTGACGCAGCTCTTGCTGGGAATCGATCGCGAGGAGCCGCAGTTTGCTCACCACACCGCGTTGCATCCCGCCGTTTTGCGAGCAATGCAGCAACTCATTCAGACGGCGCAACGGCTCAATATTCCCTGCTCGATTTGCGGTCAAGCCGCCAGCCAGCCCGAACTGGTTGCCCTGCTGGTGCAGTGGGGCATTTCGGCAATTTCGGTTGAACCGCAGGCGATCGAAACCACCGCGCAGGCGATCGCCGCTCACACCGCTGCTGGTGCAAGCTTCGAGACTCGCAATTTGGATTAACAAAACTTTGCTGCACTAGAGACTTATCTCAGATGGGGGACGACCAATTGTAGTTGCCGCTACTAACCTGGGTGAGTGTGAATTCTTTTGGAGATATCTTTTTAATGAAATCCTCGCTTCAGTTTCTCGCCAGCTTAATTGGCGTTGCAGGGTTGAGCCTATCGATCAGCTTGCCTTCTGTGGCTCAAACCAGCCCCTCGCGGGACGGCATCGGCAACATGAACATGACGCCCGGAATGAACCGCAGCGGCATGATGGGCAGCACCTACCAACCCGCCGTGTCGATTCCGGCCAATTCGCAGTCATCAAGCATCGTGGCGATCGTCGATGAAAGCGCTTCGTTTGAACTGTTGAACGCCCTGATCCGCGTTGCCGCGATCGAAGACTCCAGCATTGCAACCAAACTGAGCAGCGGTGAATATACCGTTTTTGCCCCGACCGATGAAGCCTTCGCCGCCCTGCCGCCGGACGCGATTCGCGCTTTGGTGCAGCCGGAAATCGCGATTTGCTGATTCGCATTCTGTCCAATCACATTGTTCCGGGCAGCGTTTCGTCGTCGGAAATCGCCTCGATCGATTTGGGCAGCAGCATTGCCACAGGCTTGACACCGCCTCCGGGTGACTTCAACCCCAACGACAACGTTGGCAACGTTGATACTAGCGACTCGATTCGCCCCAACAGCGGTCAGAGCATGAGCAGCCCCGGCGGAGTGGGAACCGTTCCCCAAACGGAAATTTCGGGTCGCCCCGAAGCCACACCCGGATTTGACACACCGGGCAATGTGCAGCGCGGCGACGCCAACATGAGCATGGACAACATGAACATGGATAGCCGTGACGACAACCAGGCTGCTGAGCCGCCTTCGGGTGAACAGCGCCCCAACGAAAACGTCGCGAACGTGCAGGGCGAAACACTGTCTCCGCGTGCGATCGCAACGCCAACAACTCGATGAACATGGGTAGCTCGTCGATGGCGAACGGCGCATCGATCAGCGCGGCTCGCGTGATTGGCGCAGACATCCAAGCTAGCAACGGCGTGATCCATGCGATCAACCGCGTCATCTTGACGCCGGAATTGCAGTCTGAACTGCAAGAGGCGATCGCTAATGCAGATAGCGCCAGCCGTCCTGCCCGCTAATTCGCGACGGTTGCCAATCACTAGACCTGCGGCATGACTCAATGGGCGGCATGACTCAATGGGCGGCATGACTCAATAGCTTGTCTTGTTTAGGCCGTTCCCGCTTGCCAATTGGCCGTTGCCGGGAGCGGCCTTTTCAGTGCGATCGAACGGCGAAAACTTGATGAAGTCGTCCCAGTCAGCCGGACAGATCTGGATTAACGATCGAACTTTTGGATATTCTCTAGCGAAAACGAAACAGCCCTGCCGCTGTGGGGAATTCAAGGAGTCACTCGATCGCGAAACTGCTCGACCACGCGATCGAGTCCGACGGCTCGCGAGGCTTTGAACAGCAGGCGATCGCCCGGACGCACTAGCTCGATCAGACGATCGACGACTGCTTCAGCCGTTGGAAACTCTTCTGCGATCGCGCCCGCACCTGCCGACATTGCCGCACTTTCGATCGGGTCGGCCAAAATCAGCAGGCGATCGAGCGGTTGAGCCGCCTGACCGACGCGCTGATGCAGTTCAGCCGAGCGATCGCCAAGCTCTTTCATCGTGCCCAACACAGCAATGTGGCGAGTTCCGGGCGTTTCCCGGAGCAGATCGATCGCCGCCAGCATCGATTCCAATCCGGCATTGTAGGTTTCGTCGAGAATCACGAGGTCGTTGGGCAAATCGTAGCGCCGCGATCGACCCTGCGGCAGTTCGATCTGCAAGCCCTGCGTCAGCGGAGTGAGATCGAGGTTGAGCAGTTTGGCAACGGCGATCGCCGCCAGATAGTTCAAGGCGTTGTGGCGTCCCGGCAGCGGCAGCGGAAATTTCATGCCGTCCACCAGCAGCGTTTCTGGATCAAGCAGTTGGCCGTGTAGATTGCCACCTTCCAGTCCATACGTGATCGATACCGTTCCCGGAACGCTCCGCGATACCGTTTCGGGACGCCACGATCGACCTGTCCAAACTTGCTGTGCAGTTTTCAGCAGCAGCGGATTGTCATGATTCAAAACGGCGATCCCCGCAGCAGGGAGTTCGGCCAGCAGTTCGCATTTGGCCTGGGCGATCGCCTCTTCCGATCCCAACCGCCCGATGTGCGCCGTTCCCACGTTGGTAATCACGGCGATGTCTGGCTGAGCAATTTGCGTCAGCAGCGCAATTTCGCCGGAGGCCCGCATTCCCATTTCGATGACGGCAAAGTCATGATCGGGGCTGAGGTCTAGCAAGGTTTTCGGAACGCCAATTTCGTTGTTGTAGTTGGCCTGCGTTTTCAGCACATTTCCCTGCGTCGCCAGAACCGCGCTGATTAATTCTTTGGTCGTCGTTTTGCCCACCGATCCCGTTACGGCAATCACGGGGATCGTAAACTGCTGGCGATAGTGACGGGCGATCGCTTGATAAGCCGCCAGCGTATCGGACACGACAATCTGCGGCAAATTGGGATCGATCACGTGATGACGATCGCCGCAATTGCGCCTTGAGCGATCGCCTCAGCGACAAACGCATGACCATCAAAGCGATCGCCCCGGAGTGCTAGAAACAC
>JAAUTJ010000036.1 GCA_012031475.1 Leptolyngbyaceae cyanobacterium SM1_3_5
AACTGGAAGCAGAAATCTCAGGGCAGCAGCCAGCAGCAGAGCCGCAAGCAAGCCCAGCAAAACAAAAAGACCACGCCTGTTCATGGGGCCTGTTCAGGGGGAATGCGATCGCGAGCAGCAGAAGCAATCATGCGTCAATTATGACACTGCGATCGAAGTGAATTACCGTCTAACATTGGATGAGCGATACTGGATTCGAACCAGTGACCCCTTCCGTGTGAAGGAAGTGCGCTACCACTGTGCTAATCGCCCGCAGCTACTAAGCATAGCACGGAAGTGAGTGCTTTTGCCAAATTGTTGACCGCCCCAAATCACGGTTTCGATCGCCCCGCTCCAAACTGCGATCGCGACTTGGGGATCGCAACCTAGGGCTTCAGTCCCATCACCGATCGATAGTGCGATTCCGCAGCGATTGCCTGTGGCGACGATCGAGTGGTGTGCCAGTTGCTCAGCCGAAACAGTTCTTGCTGAAGGGAATGGAGATCGATCGTAGTGATTTGACCATCCGCGATGATTTGCCGACCTGCCACCCAAGCGCTGTGAACGACTTGGGTTGGACGACCCCAGATCAGCAGACCGATCGGGTCAGTGCGCGGCAGCAGCGACAGATTCGTCAAATCATAGAGAACCAGATCCGCCTGTTTGCCCACCGTGAGACTGCCAAACTCGTCCGCCATACCCAAGCCTTTCGCGCCACCGATCGCCGCCATTTCAACTGCTTCTCGCGGTGTGATCCACTCGCGATAATCCAAGTCCGTGACGTTATGCAAAATCGAGCCGATCTTGATCGCTTCGAGCAGATCTTGCGAATCGTTGCTGGCCGCGCCGTCACAGCCAAACGCCACGTTCACGCCTGCCCGACGATATTTGAGAATCGGGGCGATGCCGCTGCCTAAGCGCAAATTGCTCAAAGGATTGTGAACGACGGTCGATCGCGTTGCCGCCAAGATTTCGATATCGGCATCGTCGAGCCAAACGCAGTGCGCCAGCGAAGTTCGATCGCCCAGAAAATCCAGTCGCTTCAAATGTTCAACCGCGCTGTAGCCGTATTTTCTTGGCAATCAGCTTTGTGCTTTCGTTTCCAGCAAATGCGTGTGGCAACACAAATCGTAGCGATCGCTCAACTCGACGCAGCCTTTGAGCAACGCATCTGAAGCAAGATGAATTCCAGTTGGGGCGGGCATCAGGCTAATGCCTTCGTCGGGACGGTGGAACTGCTCGATCGCCTCAGTCAGCCATTCCAGCACTTCCTCGGTGGTGCGCGGAACGCTTCATGCTCGCGTTCGGCTCCGCCTTCGGGAATGCCCGTCGAAATCGATTGGTCTTGAATCAGCGGCGCAACATAAGCGCGAATGCCAATTTCCCGATAGGCACGGACGGCAGCGGCGATCGTCTCAATTTCCCGATGTGGAATCAGCACGAGATGATCAACGACGCAGGTTCCGCCCGTCATCAAGGTTTCCGCCGCCGTATGCAAAGCACTCAGATAGATATGCTGCGGATCGAGCGGCGAAAAGTCGTAGAGTTCGGCCAGCCAAAGCTCTAGCGGTCGAGGCGGAATGCTGCCGCGCTGCCACATTTCCGAGGAGTGCGTGTGCGCGTTGACAAATCCGGGCAGCAGCAGCTTGTTTGTGCCGTCGATCGCCGTCCCTATCACGTCCAGACTCGATCCGATCGCCGCAATCCGTCCGTCAACAATCTGCACGTCGATCGATTCGTAGCCCTGCTCATTTTGATCGAGACCGCCTCGATTGAAATAGCCGGGAACGATCGCACCTCGAATTGTGTAGTTCACGTTGCCTTCCTTAACCCTAGCCTTAACATTTGTACACAAGCATTTCTAGCCTATCATTTCGAGCTAGGCTGAACTGTCGTTTTTATACCAAAATTGATGCTCGAATACATTACGCTCCCCTCCTGATGTTTTGCCTCCGGTCGCGCCTTATTCCCATGCGGTTCGCGCTGGCGATCTACTGTTTGTCACAGGTCAACTGGCCGAAGATCCGGCTACAGGTGAAGTCGTCCGAGGGTCGATCGAAGAGCAAACTCGCCGCGTCATGGAAAATCTCAAGCTCGTTCTAAATCACTGTGGAACAAGTTTCGATCGCGTCACAATGGCTCGAATTTTTGTCACCGACTTTCTGCTTTTTTCCGATCGTGAATGAAATTTACGCTTCGTATTTCGCCAGCGATCGACTGCCCTGCCGCACCACGATCGGCGTGACCGCACTGGCCGGATTGGGCGATGTAGAGGTCGATTTAACCGTCTACTGCGGCAGTTAGAAATTCTCAAAGCGATCGATTATTCAGCCGCTTGAATCTGTTGAGAAAACCAAGCCGCTGCGCTGGTATTGGTTCCTTCAACCAGACGATCGATCGCTTGTTCTAACAGCGCGATCGGCAATCCTGACAGAGCTTGTGAATGCGTACAAACTTCATACTTTCCTGACTGCAATTCAAAGGCAAAAATGCGTCTGCCGCGCACATCGATCGCCCAATATTCAGGAATTTCTAAAGCTTCATACAAATGTTTTTTCTGATCTAAATCAGATGCCAAGGTTGTATCCGCGATCTCGCCCACCAGATTCGGCACTCGCCAGCGCGATAGGTCAATCCGACGCGGTTCACCTTCACGCCAGCGCGGATAATCTTCTCCCAGGTAAAGCACCAAATCCGGCGCACAAGCTTGGGTTTCCGGCTTTTCTAACAGGCAGCGCCCAAACGAGTTGTACATCTGCTCTGGATGCTGAACTGCCCAGCACAAAAACAGCATCGTCATCAAATCGCTGACCTGAGAATGGTTAATTCCTTCTCCACCCATATCAAGCCACATCCTGCCTCGATCGAAAAATAGCCGCATCCGCTCTTGAATTGGCGCATCGCGCAGCGCAACATAATCTGCCCAGGTTGCAGCAATCCACTGATGCAGCGGCGGAATGGTAACTGAAGTTTGAGGGGCGATCGACATTGGAATTAACAATTCTTGCGATGATTATATCGAGTTTGCTTGTGAGGTTCGATCGCTTCCGTCGCGAAAGATTAAGTTTTCCTACTTCCTATGACAGATTCTCGCGTTTCTGATTATCGATTCGTACTCCACGTTACGGAAGCAAGCTAGGCTTTTGGCATACGAAAGCAGTATTTAGACTTAGTGTCATGCCAACCAATCGATCGCTTCAAACTTTAGGAGTGCCGCCGAATGCGTGGTCGGTGGATGCCAACTTTGCGGACATCACGCGCCCGCCCTTGCCGCCGCAGCCGCTCACGCTAGCCACCGAGACAAAAGATGTGCGGCTCGATTTGGCAAAAGCAGCGATCGTGGTGATCGATATGCAAAATGATTTTTGCCATCCGGATGGCTGGCTCTCACACATTGGCGTGGATGTGAGTCCGGCGCAAAGTCCATCGCCCCGCTGCAAGCTCTCCTGCCCGTCCTCAGACAAAAGCAAGTTCCCGTGATTTGGCTGAACTGGGGCAATCGGGCAGATTTGATGAATATTAGCGCCAGCGTTCGCCATGTTTACAATCCGACTGGATTGGGCGTGGGTTTGGGCGATCCCTTGCCTGCGAATCAAGCTCCGGTTTTGCAGAAAGGAAGCTGGGCGGCGGCTGTGGTTGATGAATTAGAGCAGTTGCCGGACGATATTTCTGTGGATAAGTACCGGATGAGCGGATTTTGGGATACGCCGCTCGACAGCATTTTGCGGAACTTGGGGCGATCGACCCTCTTTTTCACCGGAGTCAACGCCGACCAGTGCGTCATGGCAACGTTGCAGGACGCAAGTTTCTTGGGCTATGACTGCATTCTCGTTTCTGACTGCACCGCCACGACTTCACCGGAATATTGCTGGCAGGCGACGATCTATAACGTCCGACAGTGTTTCGGCTTTGTGTGCAGTTCGCACAACGTTCTCGATGCCGTGAAGCTGAACGAAAGCCGCCGATTGCCCGACGCCTAACAATCTAGAGAAATCAAAAATGAATTCCAAAAGCTGTGTCATTCCCGTCATCAAATCACCGACAGAATATCAGGCGTTTCGCATCAGCCCCGATGCAACCAATCGTTTGGCGCTTGTCTTCGACCCTGTGATCGCCAATATGTCGCTTACCTTTGCGTCGAAATTTTCGATGTGGGTGGAAAAACGCCGCCCAATCGTCATCAGATGGCCGTTGAAATGTTCTTCGTCCTCAAAGGCGAAGGCACCGCGAGTTGTGACGGCAAAACCGTTCCGATTCAGGCGGGAGACAGCCTGCTGGTTCCGCCGACCGGAATCCATGAAATCGAAAACACGGGGACAGAGCGACTTTACACTTTAACCATCATGGTTCCAAACGAACACTTTGCAGAACTGATTCGCAGCGGTGTTCAGGTCGAACTGGATGCCGAAGATATGGCCGTCCTGCGTCGCGCCCCGGCTGCGCTTTTAGCATAGAATTTAGCCTAAGATGCTGCGATCGAAGGTGAATCAACAGCCCTCAAAGTCCCCCAAAATTGGGACTTTGAGGCTTGCCGCTCCTCATAGTTAGTTTCAGTTGCGCCTTATGCTGAACGTGCTTCCGCCCAAACCCGTTTCGATGCAGACGCGAGACGGAGTGCGCCTTGATGCCGACGTTTACTATCCCGATGCGGACGGGGAATTTCCGGTTCTGCTGATGCGTCAGCCTTATGGCAGGGCGATCGCCTCCACCGTCGTTTATGCCCATCCCGCTTGGTACGCTGCACAGGGCTACATTGTCGTGATTCAAGATACACGCGGACGCGGCACATCTGAAGGCGAGTTTTCCCTGTTCGCCCACGAAATCGAAGACGGCGAAGAGACGGTGAACTGGGCGGCTCAACTTCCCCACAGTACCGGAATGCTCGGAATGTATGGCTTTTCGTATCAGGGCATGACTCAGCTTTATGCCGCGAGTGCGAAACCTGCGGCACTGAAGGCGATCGCTCCCGCAATGGTCGGCTATGACCTCTACCACGATTGGGCTTATGAAAACGGCGCATTCTGCTATCAGCAAAGCTTGGGCTGGGCAATTCAGCTTGCGGCAGAAACGGCGAGACGAAAGGGCGATGAATCGACCTACAAACGGCTGTATGCGGCTGCGCGGAATCTGCCTTTGCAAGATCCGGTGAATGTGCGATCGCCCCTTTTGGAGGAACTCGCCCCCGATTCCTTCTATCACGACTGGATTACCCATCCCACACCGGATGAATATTGGCAAAACCTGAAGCCAAATCTACAAGATGTGGATCTGCCGATGCTGCATGTTGGCGGCTGGTTTGATATCTACCTGCGTGGAACAATGCGGCTGTATCGCGAAATGGAAGCCCGCAGCTTGTTTCCACAACATCTTTATGTCGCACCTTGGGCGCATTTGCCTTGGAGTCGGCATGTCGGAGCGATCGATTTTGGCAAAGCAGCAAACAACGCGATCGATCGCATCCAAATCCACTGGTTCGATCACTTCTTGAAAGATAAAGACACCGGATTGCTCAACGATCCGCCCGTCCATTTTTTGAAATGTTTGGCGATCGCTGGCGCACCTTTTCCCACTATCCGACTCCCAACCCCCAACCCTTCTATCTCGCCTCCACCGGACTCGCCAGCATGAGCGAAACCGAAGGCCAGCTTACCCAACTGCCGATCGCTCGCTCCGTCCCCGAACGGCTGGTGCATGATCCTTGGCGACCCGTTTCAGCCTTGGGTGGACATGCAACTTTTCCGGCGGGGACGTTCGATCGATCGAGTCTGGACGGGCGATCGGACATCTTGACCTACACCAGTGAACCGCTCAGCGAAGATTTGCATTTAGCAGGCGAGATGATTCTTCAAATTGATTGCACCAGTGATTCAGTTAGCTTTGATTTATGTGCGGTTTTGTCAGAAGTGCGGTCGAACCACAGCGTTTTTAACTTTACTCAGGGCTATGGACGATTTGACACACCTCAGCAGCCCATCCGCATTGCCTTACAGCCAACCTGTGCGCGAATTGCGGCGGGTCACGCCTTGCGCCTCAGTTTGAGTGCGGCCTGTTCGCCTGCTTATGCGGTGAATGCGGGAACGGGTGATGCGCCCTGTGAAAGTCGATTAATTGAGGCGCGAGTGATCACTTTGAAGATTGGGGGTCGATCGTTCCTTGAATTACCCGTTGTTCCGTAAAATTTCGGCGGCCAAATTTCGCTGATCACCAGTTTCCGTCCGGGCATCTGATTCATACCCTGACGGATTCATAGCGACGATTTCTCTCTTGACCAACTCCATTCGATAATTAGAATTGTTTGCTTGCAGCTTTTCCAAGTCTTTGAGCGTCAGTGACATCGCCGCCTCTGCAATTCACTTCAATTTTAGAACTGAAATAATGTAGCCTGTGGGAGGTCAAATCCTGCTACGCTTGAAGGCTATACTAATGGTCAAAGATTGCTAATCTTTGAATTCATGCTGCATCTCGCGCAGGTAAAAGCCCAATCGATCGAGAAGACGACCCTACAACTGCTGGCGGCGCAAAGATCCGATCCGGTTTGGGAAGTGCTGCCTGCTGAAACGATCGCCACTGTCGATCGTCTTGACTATGGAATTGGAGTGCTGTTGCTGGTCAAACTCGCTTCATCTTCCGAAATTGTTCACATTGAACTTGCGAAAGATTGGGTACTCGATCTGGTTGAACAATATCTCGCGGTTGGCATTACGCCCGAAACGTTGCAGCAGGAAGAACAACGCGCCGAGCAGTGGCGACAATCGCTGACGTTGCAAAGCCAAGAATTGGGGCGGCGATCGCTCGAAATGGAAGCACGGCGCGACCAAATTCAAGACCTCGAAGAAAAGCTGAAAGCCGAGAAACAGCAGCTAGAGCAAACTGCAAAAAACATTGAAGCTCATCACAGCGAAGTGATTACCCTGCAAGCCGCGATCGCCGCAGAAAAAAACAGTTGCTCGATCGAATTACGGAACTGGAAGCTAAATTGGAGCAGCAATAGACCTGCCAATTAAATTGTGATGGGTAGACAAATCGTGAATTTTGTTTCTCCGGGTTTGGACTGAAATGAAATCGTACCGTGATGTCGATTTTCGATGATGCGGCGAGACATTTCCAAACCTAATCCGGTTCCTTTGCCCACAGGTTTTGTGGTGTAGAACAATTCAAAAATTCGCGACTGAATTTCGATCGGAATGCCCGCTCCCGAATCGATAAACTGTACTTGAATTCGATCGCCCAGCCGCATTGTGGCAATTTGAATCGTGCCTTTTCCCTCAGTGGCATCGATCGCATTATCAATCAAATTTGTCCAGACCTGATTGAGTTCGCTGCCATAGGCAAGGATTTTGGGCAGGGTGCGATCGTAACAGCGCTTAATTTCAATTCCCTGCTTGAGCTTGAAGCCAAACAGCCGCAGCGTATCTTCAATTCCTTCATGAATATCAATGAGTTGTTGCGCTCCTTGATCGAGATGCGAATAGGATTTCATCGCCTGAACCAGTTCCGAAATTCGTTTGGCTCCGCGCAGTCCGCTGGTGATTAACGTCATCACGTCAAACGAAAGAGCGAGCCAGCGAACGCCCATTTCTCGCAGTTCGGTTGGGTCATTTTGCCAGCGTTCCGTCAGCATCGATAGTATGTCTGGATCGACATTTCCAGCAGCCAGCGGAGCAGCTAATTTCCAAGCATCCTCAATGCCGTAATTCTCCAGCCAGTCCATCAGTTCTTCTTCGCGATCGCTCGCCGCCATCGCATCCAGCGGATGGTTGAGAATTGCATCGTGACCGCGATCGCGCACCGTTGTCCACTGCTGCACATGGTCATCATCCATTTGCGCTCGACCTGCCACTAAATTCATCCGTTGCAGTTCCACCAAAGCCGGAACGACATCTTGCATCGATCGCACCACTGCCGCAGCGGGATTGTTCAATTCATGCGCCAAACCTGCCGAAAGTGTGCCCAGTGCCGCCATTTTTTCGCGATTGCGAATAAACGATTCCAGCCCGCGCAATCGCTGAGCCACGACTTGAAAAATCTTGCGCTCAAACTCGCGGCATTCGTGCAGCAATTCGAGGAAATCTTCCTCCAAAATTTGAAAAATTCGGCAGTTTGTGACGGCATGAAGCGTCACGGGCGTCGAGTCTCCAGTTAACACTTGAACCTCGCCAAAAAAGGCAGGGGCTTGATGCTGACCGATCGGCATTTCGATTCCTTCGCTGGTGCGCGTAATGCTCATCCGACCTTCCATCAAAATCAAAAATCCGCGCCCCGGTTCACCCTCGCGCACAAAAACATCGCCTGCTGCTAAGCGAATTTCTTGAGCGCGATCGCACACCCATTCCAAGCGCGTTCTGGGCAGAATTTGAAACAGTTCGATCGTCAGCAAACTATCGACACAAAGTCCGCTCATGGCTGCTCCAATTGAGGATTTTCTCACTCGAATCGCGTCACACTTTGCTCAAGTAACGGTGGACGAACTGCACGGCGATCGCGCCTTCTCCCACACCCGACGCGACACGCTTGACTGAACCGTAGCGGACATCGCCAGCGGCAAAAATGCCGGGAACGTTGGTTTCCAGCAGGAACGGGTCGCGATCGATCGTCCAGCCCTTCGGACGTTTGCGCTCCACTATCAGATCGGGGCCAGTCAGGACGAAACCTTGTCGATCGCGCTCCACCGTCCCCTCCAGCCAGTCGGTTCCTGGACTTGCGCCAATGAAGATGAACAGTGAAGCGGCGGGGACTGTTTCGGTTTCTCCCGTGCGGCATCCGCGATCGTCAGCGCTTCCAGATGCGTCTCGCCCTTAACTTCTTGAACGCTGGTGAACGGGCGGACGATGATATTTTCCGTCGATTCGATCTGGTCGATCAAATATTGCGACATGCTTTTGGTCAGCGATTCGCCGCGCACCAGCATGATCACCCGTCCGGCATACTTTGAGAAGTACATCGCCGCTTGTCCGGCTGAATTTGCGCCGCCAACAATGTAGACATCTTCGCCAGCGCAAGAGAGCGCTTCGGTCATCGCCGCGCCATAGTAAACACCTGCTCCGGTGAGGCGATCGAGTCCCGGTACGTCCAGCTTGCGATACGATACACCCGTTGCAATCAGCAGCACGTGACAGCTAATCTCGCTGCCGTCTTTGAGTTCCACGACGCGATAGGGATCTTGGACGCGCACCCGCACCACTTCCTGCGGCGACAACAGTTCCACGCCAAATCTGCGGGCTTGGGTGACGGCGCGACGAGCCAAATCCGCGCCGCTCAAACCGACCGGAAAGCCGAGGTAGTTTTCGATTCGCGAGCTTGATCCGGCCTGACCGCCCGGAGCTTCGCGCTCGATCATCACCGTGCTGAGTCCTTCAGATGCGCTGTAGACAGCGGCGGCAAGTCCAGAAGGGCCGCCGCCAACAATTACTAAGTCGTAGAAGGGGCGATCGGCTTGCGTTCTCAGCCCGATTTTTTCCGCGATTGTAAGTTGGAAGGCTTGATGAGTCGAGAGCCATCAGGAAACAAAACCAGCGGCAAATCTTGGCGGCAGTTCGATTCTGCAAAAGACACCAGTTTTTCGGCTTCGCGATCGAGTTCGATGTCCATCCACTGATAGGGAACTTGATTGCGAGCCAGGAAATCTTTCACCTGATGCGACTGTGGCGACCAGCGATTTCCTACCACGCGAATGCCTTCAAACGGCGGACGAAATGAAGCCAGCCAATCATTGAGCAAATCATCAAGAACCGGATAAAGTTTTTCTTCCGGCGGATTCCAAGGCTTGAGCAGGTAATAGTCAATCTGGGTGCTGTTGATGGCTTGAATGGCGGCATCCGTATCCGCATAAGCCGTTAGCAAGGCGCGTTTGGCACTCGGAAACAGCGGCAGCGCCTGCTCTAAAAATTCCACGCCGTTCATCTGCGGCATCCGCTGATCGACCAGAAACAAAGCGATCGCCTCGTTTCTTAACTTCAACTGCTGGACTGCTTCGATCGCCGCCTGACCCGAATCAGCCCGGACAATCCGAAAGCGATCGCCATATTTTTGCCGCAAATCGCGAGCGATAGTTTGCAACACTTCCGGGTCATCATCAACGGCAAAAATTGCAGGTTTAGCCATGTTTTTTTCCAACAATCAGCATCCTTCAAGTGTGACAGACAAGTGTGACAGAAATGTCTGAAAATAACTGCATTGAGAAATACGTCTACAAAATTCAGTCACAAAATTAAAAAGATGCCCAAGCGATCGCTGAGGCATCTTCAAAGTTTGCATGTAAATGAATCAGGAGCGATCGCTTTACCAAAGGGCGGGAACTGGAGCGCTGGGAGCCGCCTGCGGTGCAGCTTGGGGCACAGGTGCGGGCGGCGGCGAGAACGGCACAACGGGAACGGGCGGAATTTCATTGGCCGTTGAAAGCGTCGCTGAAGAAGCAGGCAGCAACAGCAGCGAAGTATCAAACGGATTTTCTTGATCGGGAGTGCGAATAATGCCGTCGCTCAAGGTTTGCTCGCGCATCGCTTCGCGGTAAAGGCGATTCACTGCGCGTCCATCTCCGGCGATTTCATTGTCGGTGAAGCTGTTGAGAAAATTGGTTCCCACGCCCAACACAAAATCAATTTGACGACCCAGCCTGCGGTTTTGAAAGAAGTTGCCGTCGTTAGAATAGAACCGATCTAAAAACTCATCGTTGAGCGATCGAGGCGGATCGCTTGAATTAACAGTTTGTGCGGCTGCGACAGTGCCGATCGAGCTAGCGGCCATTGCGATCGCGATCGCGGTCAATATTCCCCGAATCTTTCTCTGCATCGCTTTAACTCCTCACAGTTTTGATTCCTCATCATAATGCCTTTGTGAAAAAGGTAATCAAATTCTGCCCGTCATTTGCGATCGAAATCGCGGTTTGAGCAGAAATTGCCTAATCAATTGCCCCATCAATTGAGCGAATCGATCGCGAAAGTTGGTGATTCCCCAATCGCCCAACCAAAGCTAGGCTATTGAGAGAAATGAATTGAATTGGCTCGATCGCTATGGATGCTACTGCGCTTGCTTCGCTCACCGATATTGCTCAACTGCGCCACTATTTGCTCGATCTATTCTGTCAGGTTGCCTATCGCGAAGGCGATTTTCTGCTGTCGTCCGGCCAGCGCAGCACCTACTACATCAACGGCAAACAGGTGACGCTGCATCCACAGGGCGCTCTGGCCGTCGGGCGCATTTTGCTGTCGATGCTGCCTGCCGACACTCAGGCCGTTGCGGGCTTAACGCTGGGAGCCGATCCGATCGTCACTGCGCTCAGCGTCGTTGGCGCAACGCAGGCGCGATCGATCGCGCCCTGATCGTCCGCAAAGAAGCCAAAGGACACGGCACACAAGCCTACATCGAAGGGCTAACGCTGCCTGAAAACAGTCCCGTCGTTGTGCTGGAAGATGTGGTCACTACTGGACAATCCGCCTTGAAAGCCGTCGATCGCCTGCGTGAAGCGGGCTACAAAGTCGATCGCGTCATTGCCCTAGTCGATCGACAGCAGGGCGGCGCAGAACTCTATCAGCAGCAGAATTTGCAGTTCGACACCATGTTTTCGATCGCAGATTTACAGGCTCGCTGGGCACAACTGCACGACTGACTGATCCGCCCATCCAATTCCTCCATCAACACAATCAATCGAATCAATCGATCGCGCTGGAGGGAAGTCGCTACAATCGAGGCTGCGTCGAATTCCCGTGACCACCCTTGAACCGCCCCGCTTCTACCGGACTGCTCTACGCAATATTGGCCTATTCTGCTTGGGGAATGTTGCCGATTTACTGGAAACTGTTTGGGCAAATTCCGGCTGTGGAAGTGTTGAGCCACCGGATGATCTGGTCGATGGTGCTGCTAAGCGCACTGCTGGTGTTGCTGAAGCGGCGATCGGAACTGGCCGAAGCGATTCGCAAACCGAAAGCGATCGCCCTTCTCCTCGCAACCGCGCTGTTGCTGACGTTCAACTGGGGACTGTATATCTACGGCGTGAACAGCGATCGCGTCGTAGAAACCAGCTTGGGCTATTTCATCAATCCGCTGGCAAGCGTTTTGCTCGGCTTTGTGTTTCTCAAAGAACGGTTGACTCGCGCTCAGGTGGCCGCTGTGCTGCTGGCCGCTGCTGGCGTGGGCTACTTTATCTGGAATGTGGGGCAGGTTCCGGCGATCGCCTTGGGACTTGCATTTTCATTCGCCTTCTACGGACTGCTCCGCAAAATTGTTCCGGTTGCGCCAATGGTCGGACTGGCGATCGAAACGCTGCTGATTACGCCGATCGCGCTGCTGCTGGTGGGCTATTGGGCAGCGACAGGGGCGGGGCATTTTGGCACAGACTGGCGATCGAGTCTGCTGTTTGTCGGCGCGGGCGTTGCCACGTCGCTGCCGCTCTTGTGGTTCAACAATGCTGCCAAACGGCTTCAGCTTTCAACATTGGGCTTTTGCCAATATCTCGCGCCCAGTCTGCAACTGCTGCTTGGCGTTTGGCTGTATCGCGAACCGTTTACGCCCGCTCATGTCGTCACGTTTGGCTGCATCTGGTCGGCACTGCTGATTTTCTCGCTCAGTGCGATTTGGCAGCGATCGAACCCGCGCTAAACCATATTGCCGTTTGCGAATGAATGGCTTTGTAGATCAAGTATCAATTGAAACGAATTTCGATCGAACGCTTGGGCAAGTTTTCACAGTTGGTTTCTCGGATTCTAGCTGAGTCAAAATTTCCGAAAGGGACGGTAAGCTAAATGAATACTCGCCGCCCAAACTTTTCTATGTTCTCATGTTTCGCACAACTTTAAGCGAAGTGAGCAGGCCAACAGTCTTAACAACTTTAAGGATTTTCTTTCCCCAAGTTTTGCACATTTCCTTGATACAAATAGAGATCCGATAAATGAAGCTTGATGTAGAACTCGCAGGCGCGTAAACCGCGTTCTCCACAGAGGTTGAGCCATCTCAACTTTAGGACCTGCCATGACTTACATCAACCTGGGGCGATCGAAACCGCGCAAATTTCTGAAATGATGTAGCGAACTAAACATTAACTAACTTTATAGATCAATTTTTTGCAGTTAGTGAAATCTTTCAGCGCTAATTTAGGCATAATCAACCTTATATTTCTAGAGAATATTTCTAGAGATTTTATTTCAAGAAATGAGCGGTGGACAGCAGGTATTTCGATTTGTCGATCGCCAAACTGTGATCTTGTGGTGTTTGTAGAGAGTAAATCATGTCATCTTCCCTTGTTTTTGTGGATCGGGCGATCGCGAACTATCCGTTTCTCACGAGCGGCATTGACCCGACTGCAACCGTTGTCTTGCTCGATTCGCAACAAGACGGCGTTGCCCAAATCAGCGCGGTTCTAGCCGCCCAAGATGCGCTAGAGGCCGTTCACCTATTCTCGCACGGCGCACCCGGAACGCTTCAGCTTGGCGCAACCACCCTCAGCCTCGACTCGATCGATTCCTACGACCTCGCCCCCTGGCAAAAAGCACTCCGTCACGCCAACTTGCTGATCTATGGCTGTCGCGTCGCAGCAGGCGAAACGGGCGATCGCTTTTTGCATACACTGCACCAGCGGACGGGCGCGAACATTGCCGCAAGTGCGACTTTGACAGGCAGTTCGGCTCAAGGCGGCGACTGGAATTTGGAGCGGCGGATTGGGGCGATCGATCGGCTGGAAGAGTTGCAGCCAGGACTGTTGCGGCCAGACGTGATGGCCGAATATGACGGCATTCTACAGTTGGCAATTCCCAATTTGCTGTTTGGCGCTGTCACCGACGAAAGCAATCCCCAAACGCCATCTGAACTGGTCATTGTGGGGATTGGTGGCCCCTTTGAAGGGCAAATCGATCGCAGCCTTCCGCCGCTGTTTCAGCGCGTTACGCTGCCGTTTGAAACCTTTGCGCTCGCTCGCCAAGCTGAAACCGGAAATCTCTACTACATCGAAACCGAAAGAAGCGCCACAGCCAACGGCTTCACTTCTGGTCGAGTCGGCTTCTACGATTTCACGACTGGGCAAAACCAAATTCTTGCCAACCCAACGGGCATTGGCGGAGCGGGCAACCAGTTTGTCAAAATGGCGCAGCAGGTCGGAACAGGCAGAATCTTCGCGATGAACAGTTCCACACCGGATCTGTACATCATCGACGTGGCGGGTGCAGATGCGGGCAGGGCGATCGATCTCGATCCGATCGCCTTTGGTGATCCAGGCACATTGCCGATCGGCAGTGGCGATATTGCCTTTGACCCCAACGACCCCAATCGCCTGTTTGCCACCGTCACCCGACCAGACATTGCCGCTAACGTATTTCAACTCTACGTCATCGATGTCAGCGACCCGACCCCAGGCAATGTGTCGGCTTCGTTTGTGGGCAATGTTCGGCTTCCTGACGGCACTCCGCTGTCGGATGTGGGCGCAGGGTCGCTGGCGTTTGGGCAGGACGGCAACCTGTTTCTCACGTCAGACCAAGACGGCAATCCGGCAACGGCAGATGATGTTTTCCTGTACCGCATTGATGAGACGACTGCCATTGTTGAAAATGCCGATCGCCCCATTCCCGTGCAGCTAGGTGAAGGACAGCGCATCAACGACTTCGCTACGTTGCCAACCATCACCGAGCAAATCGATCTGGTGCTGACCAAGACCGATAGCCGAGCTTCGGTTGCAGCAGGCGACCCGATTACCTACACCATCACCGTCACCAACACCCGCGCCGATGTTGATATTCCAAACATCCGTCTCACCGACTTTGTTGAAGGTCTCACCAACGTAACTTGGACGGGGCGGTTTTCTGGCGGCGCTCCGGGTAACCTCAGCGGTTTTCTGCCCGGATCGCAAAGCGGTACAGGCGATGTGGATGTGCGATTTAACCTGGGAGCGCAGGCCACCGTCATCTACACCCTGCGTGGCACAGTTGACCCTAACTCGCCCCTGGGCAGCACCTTGAGCAATACCGCCGTAGTGGAACTGCCTCCAGGCTTGAACGATCCCAACCCGACCAACAACACCGTCACGGACACAACCACGATCGGCACCGTGACGCAACCCGATGATCCAGACGACGAAAGCAACTGCGTCCGGGGCATCAATCGACGCGGTGCAAAAAATCGCAACAACCGCTTGCTGGGCGACAACGACATTAACCGTCTGACCGGAGGCAGCCGCAGAGATGTCCTGCGCGGCTTTGGCTGTCCCGATACGCTGATCGGCAATCGCGGACGTGACACGCTGCGCGGCGGCGATGCCAGAGACAATCTGCAAGGCAACCAGGACAACGATCGGCTCAACGGTGGACGCGGCAACGATCGCATGAACGGCGGCTTGGGCAACGACACGCTGCTGGGCGATGACGGTAATGATTCGATGCGCGGCGGCAGCGGGCGCGATCGCATGGTAGGCGGAGCCGGAGCCGATCGCATGGTGGGCAATGAGGGCAACGACGTGATGCGCGGCAACCGCGAAAATGACGTGATGATCGGACGGCTGGACAACGACCGACTCAACGGCAATCGCGGCAACGACACCTTACGCGGCAACTTGGGACGCGATCGCTGTGGTGGCGGCGCAGGCAACGACCTCGTTGATGGTGGCGGCGGCAACGATGTTCTGTTTGGTGGTGGCGGCAACGACCGACTGCTTGGCAATTTGGGCTTGGATGTGCTAGTGGCAGGAAGCGGCAATGACACCTTGATCGGACAGGCTCGACGCCGATCGCCTGTTTGGTGGAGCCGGATTCGATCGCATTCTGCAGGCGGCGGTGCAGACCGAGTTGAAGGTGGAGCGCAAGCAGATATT
>JAAUTJ010000642.1 GCA_012031475.1 Leptolyngbyaceae cyanobacterium SM1_3_5
CAAGATACGTTTGAAATTCCACCCAACTCTGTGCATCTTGCCAGCAGCAAAAAATATCCCAATCAGGCATTTTGCTATCAGAATCACGTCTGGGCAATTCAGTTCCATTTGGAAATGAACGATCGCGCTTTAGCAAGCTGTGGTTCCGTGATTGAAGCCGAATTGCGAGACAGTCAAATTCGCGATACAACACTACCTCAACTGCTCGCAGAAGCCAAGCAAAATTCTCAGGTCGTTGCGCCTTTGGCCGATCGCTTCATGCATCAGTTTCTACTTCGCTAGGACTGACGCAGGTGTTCGATCGCCTTCTTCAGTGTAGATAGTAGGTTGTCGAATTTGCCTCACGATTCAGTTAGCCCTGAGTGCTGAACTGCTGCCATTGCTGGAGGTTGGGATCAGGTGAGCGTGAAAGCTTTTCGGTCATCTGCTGAGCCAGGGTTTCTGCTTTTTGGCGGTTGCGATCGCTGTAGTCGCAAATGTGAATGTCGATCGTCACTTTGCCATGCTCCGGCCAAAAGTGCAGGGCAATATGCGATTCGGCCAGCAGCGCAACGGCGGAAACGCCAGTCGGCGTAAAGCTGAAGGCGGCTTCACCGACGATCGTCAGTTGAGCCTGCTGCACAGCGGTTCTAAGCAAATTGACAAAATCTGCTTCGCGCCACTGGTAGACCGATTGGGCAACAGGCAGGACGGCAATGAAGTGATGCGACGTTAAACGGGTCGGGTCACACTCCATAGATGCGCTGACCGTTTCCTTTCAAGACGGTGAGACTGCTGGATTTGAGCTTGTGTCCGATCGAAACTTCCAACTCTTCGCCCCAGCGCTCAATGCACAGCACATCGTTTTGGTTGGAATAGTCCCAATAGCGACAGCGTTCCGGCGATCGAGCGGGACGACTTGCCCGCGTCATTTGGGCGCTTCCCTGTTCATCAAGCCGAAATTCAATTTGATTCATTTCGATTCGATCGGGAATTTGAGCCGGAATTTCAATTCGCGTCATCGTGCAAAGCCAGTGGACGATCAGTTCGTCGTCGTCATCGATCGACAGCCACCGCCGTTCTTCGCCGTCTTGCAGCAGATATTCGTTCCAGCGATAGCCGTTATTGTTGTACGTCAGTTTGTCTTCGACAATCCAATCTTGATCGAGATACTGCACAATGTCGCCAATGCCCAGATCGAGCAGCGTCGGCAGATGCCTTCGGGCGCGTTGCAGTTGCGGCTGAGCCGAGTGAAGGATGAAGGTTGCGATCGCGCAGTGACGATCGCCGCGACAAAATCCAGATTAAAATCAGCATGAGAAATTAGCGGTGAAACTGCCACTGGGCTTGGGATTGGTACTGCACCAAAACCGGATCGGAAAGCCGATTGATTTTGACATTGCCCATGACGATATCTTTCGGCAAATCAAACAGGTGATGCAGCAGGTCGGAGGTGAGAAATTGAGTCGAAACGGGAAGCTGAAGCTGAGTGGGGTCGATCGCGCTGCGGCTGGCTAAGACAAATCCCCAAGGTCCAAAGCTGGGAACCTGCACGGTGTAAGGCTTCACGGCTAGCCCAGTCGATTCCAGAGTGGCCGCAATGCAGGCGAACGCTTTGTTGGCGAAGAACGGACTGGACGCTTGGGTCACAAACACGCCTGTGGGCTGGAGTCGATCGAACAACCGCTGATAGAAGCCTTGAGCATACAGCTTGGATAAAGCGTCGCGATCGGGGTCGGGAAAGTCGGCAATGATCACGTCAAACTGGCGATCGAGGGCGGGCGCGGCTGTGAACGCATCGGCATAGCGAACTTCAACTCGCGGATCTTGAAAGGCGTTTTGGTTGAGTCGCGACAGGAACGGATGCTGTCGGGCAAGCGCGACGATCGCCGGATCAAGATCAATCACTACGACGTGCTGCACGTTCCACTTCAAAACTTCTCGCAGCGCTAATCCGTCTCCAGCACCGAGCAGCAGCACTTGTTTGGGCGTTTGGCTAGCGCTGAGGGCGGGATGAACCAGCGCTTCGTATATCGATATTCGTCTAGGCTGGAAAACTGGAGATCGCCGTCTAAAAACAAGCGCAAATCTTTGTTGCGTCGGGTCAGCACAATCCGCTGATAGGGCGTTTGGATGCGGCTGATAATTGGTGCGCTGTAAAGCTTATTTTCCAGTCGGTTGCTGAGCGGCACGGTCAGCGGCGCAAACAAACACAGACCCAGACACACGATCGCGCCCCAGCTTCGCCAGCGTCGTAGCGGGGTAAACTTTTGGCTGATCCAAACCACCATCGCCGCAGGCAGTGCGCCCACCACTGCCGCAGAGGGAAATAGGCCGATTGTCGGCAGCAGCAGGATGGGAAACAGCAGCGATCCGACCAGTGCGCCCAGATAGTCGATCGCTAAGACTCCGGCGATCGCATTGCGAACGTTGGTTTGCGGCTCTAGCAGCCGAGTGAGAATCGGGATTTCCAGTCCGGCCAGCGTACCGAGAATCAGCGTCACCAAAGCTAAACCAATCCAAATTGGCCCATTTGCCACAAACACGGCGAACAGCGCGATCGGCAGCAGGGCGCTCAGCGGCGCGATCGCCAGCTCCAGCTTGACAAAGGCGGTGAGCAAGTCGGTTTGTTCTTGACGCGGATCGATCGTCCGCCGTGCAATCCTGCGGCTGAGATGCGAACCGAGTCCCATTGCGGCGAGAAATCCACCGACCGCCACGCCGTAAGATAAGGCCGCATTGCCGACCAGATAGCTTGTGAGCGTTCCGAGCAGCAGTTCGATCGCCAGTCCGCAGATCGAAGAAACGGCAGTTGCCGCGAGTAAGGCATGTTGCTGAGGCTGGCTGAACGATCGCACGGCAGACGAATCGATCGCCGGACTCGACGCATTATTTGCCACCGCCAGGACCTCCACCCGAAAATCCGCCGTAGCTCGATCGATTTGATCGAACGGTGCTGGAGCCGCCGGAACCGGAAGAATCAGATGTTCTGGAGCCGCCGGAAGAGCCAGAGGGCGCGTCATCGTGCGGCCAGTGCAAGGATTGCTCTTCTTCCCGCAGATGCAGCGCGGTGATTTGGCTAAAGCCTGCAAACAGCGTCAGGATGGCAAGCAAGCAGGACGTAATGCCTAAAAACGAATAAATCATCATTTCAGAAGGTGAAGAAATGCACTAAAAGGGTTTGGTACGAAGCCGAATTGCGATTAGCGTCAGCGCTCCAGTACTAACTAGACCTGTCCAGAAAAGCGGTGATCGCTTACGCCATTCACAACA